>JAAZUZ010000092.1 GCA_018623875.1 Synechococcus sp. HW_metabat.21 | reverse complement strand
GGTGATCCGCGCCAACTCCTTGGCTTGTTGCTGCCAGTTGGCTTCGGCGTAGGTGCCGGTGTGCAGTTCCACCCAGCGGGCACCGCTGGCCTGGCAGGCCTCCAGTTGGGCGGGCTCGGCGTCCACAAACAGGCTCACGCCGATGCCGGCGTCTTGAAGACGGCCGGAGAGTCCTTTGATGCTGCTGAGTTGCCCGGCCACATCCAGGCCTCCTTCGGTGGTGACTTCCTCGCGCTTCTCGGGCACCAAGGTGACCATGTCGGGTTTGATCCGCAGCGCGATCGCCTCCATCTCGGCGGTCGCCGCCATCTCGAGGTTGAGGCGGCTGCGGACCACCTGACGCAGCATCTCCACATCCCGGTCTTGGATGTGGCGCCGGTCCTCGCGCAGGTGCACCGTGATGCCGTCGGCGCCGCCCAGTTCGGCCAGCAGGGCGTAGCTCACCGGGTCGGGTTCGACCGTGCGGCGGGCCTGGCGCACATTGGCGATGTGATCGATGTTGACGCCAAGGCTCGCCATGGCAACCGCTGCTTCTAGGCGGATCCTATGGATGGCGCCACCGGGCCCGCTCGATTAACTGCCTGCACCACCGGCTATCGCCCGGGGTTCGCCCCTAATTTGCATCCACAGATTTTTGAGAGGGTTCCCAATCCGATGACGGCGTCAGGCACGGCATCGGTGGCCCTCACAGAGCGGGAGAAGAGTCTCTGCAACGGCATCAACCCCTGGTTGGCGCCTGTGGCGATGGTGCTCACCCAGGACGTGGCGCTCAAGGGCTTCTTCGGCGGCGGTCTGACGGTCTTGGGACGGGAGAACCTGCCTGACGACGGTCCGGTGCTGCTGGCACCCACCCACCGCTCCCGCTGGGATGCGCTGATGCTGCCCCATGCGGCCGGCCGCCGGGTCACCGGCCGGGACTGCCGCTTCATGGTCACTAGCGATGAGATGACTGGCCTTCAGGGCTGGTTCCTGCATCGCCTGGGCTGCTTTCCGGTGAACCCCCGCAAACCCGCAGCGGCCTCGCTTCGCTTTGCCGTGGATCTGCTGGAGGGGGGCAATCAGCTGGTGATGTTCCCCGAGGGGAAGATCAACCAGAACGATCCCGCCATGCGCCTCATGCCGGGCCTGGCGCGCTTGACCGCCCTGGCGGAGGGCCAGGGGGTGGCGGTTCAGGTGGTGCCCGTCGGGATCGCCTATGGCCATGCCAAACCCCGCTTCGGTGATCAGGCCGCCCTCTGCTTTGGACCTGCGCTGCGGCTGGCCGGCCCTGAACGCGAGCAGATCAAGGGTTTAACCGCGGAGCTCAGCGAACAGCTGCAGGTCGCCGAGCAGCGGGCAAGGCAGGCGGTGGGGCGCCCTTTGCAACGCCCGTAGAGTTCACCCACTTCGCAAGTGGTCCCGTGCGCCGGCAGCTCGCCGCCTTCAGCCTCTCCGCCCTGGCGGCGGTTGTCCCTGGCCTGGTCTCCCAATCCGCCCTGGCCCAGGACGCCCAAAAGGTTCTGGCTTCCCCCAGCTCGGGGCTGAACCTCAGTGCCATCGAAGCCAAGGTGGCTGCCGGTGATGCCGCCGCCGCCGCCGGCAACCTGGAGCAGGCCAAGGCCGACTACGACTCCGCCCGGGAAGGTGCTCAGAACCTGACCCGCTTCTACCGCAGCCTGAGCGGTTCTTTCCGCGGCCTCGATGCCCGCATTCCCCGGGAGATGGATCAGAAGGGCCGTGACGCCCTGGAACTGCAGGCCAAGATTGACCTGCGCCTGGCCGCCCTGCTGCGCCGGATGAACCAGCCCGCTGCCGCGGTGCCCCTGTTGGTGGAGGTGGTCCAGATCACCACCCCGGCGAACCCCATGGGCCAGAAGGCCTACCAGAGCTTGCTTGAGCTGGGCTTCGTCACCACCCCCTTCGCCGGTGGTTCGGCCACGGGCAACTGAGTTCAGCCCGTCTCCTTACAGTCTCAAGCTCACGGAACTGAGGTCATGGTTCATCCCGACCAGGTGAAGGCCGCCATTGGCGTCGCCCTCCCCGATGCCTGCGTTGAGGTGGAAGATCTCACCGGCGGCGGCGATCACCTGCAGGTGAAGGTGGTCTCCTCCGCCTTTGAGGGTCTCAGCCGGATCAAGCAGCACCAGTTGGTCTACGGCGCTCTGCGCTCCGAGCTGGCCAGCGAAGCGATTCACGCCCTCGCCCTGCAGACCTCCACCCCCTCCTGATTTCTCGACACGTCCCATGGATTCCGCCCTTAAGCAGCGCCTCGATCAGCTGGTCGGCAGCAGCCCGATCTTCGTCTTCATGAAGGGCAGCAAACTGATGCCCCAGTGCGGCTTCAGCAACAACGTGGTGCAGATCCTCAACGCCATGGCTGTCCCCTTCGAGACCTTTGATGTCCTCTCCGACATGGAGATCCGTCAGGGCATCAAGGAGTACTCCGAGTGGCCCACCATTCCCCAGGTGTATGTCAACGGGGAATTCATCGGCGGCTCCGACATCCTGATCGAGATGTACAACTCCGGCGAACTCAAAGAGAAGCTCGCGATTGCCCTCGCCAGCTGATCGCAACTCTCGAGGCCATTCATTTCCTGAGGGGGCTCTCCATGGGCCCCTTTTTTGTGCCGACTGGACTGCTGCGCATCACCAGAACAATCCTCTTTTTGGCATTCAAAAAGGGGTGTAGGGAAGTCCGATGTCAGGCTGATGGAGTCTTTTGGTCTTGCCTTTGCATTGCTTTTTGACGAGGCTGATCCAATCTTGATCGCGCATCTTTGCGATCACCCGTGCCTCGCTTTCGAGTCGTTGTTGCTTGGGGTGGTATCCATGCACGTTAAAGGCGTCCTCGCGCCTGATTCTTGTCGCGATCTGTTGTTCGCTTAAGAGCGGTCTTCCTTTGCGGCATTGGTGCTGAACAGCATGCCAACCTTCATGCTTGAGGGTGTCGACCAGCTCGTTGAGATCGCCCTTGTGAAAGCCTTCGCACATCACGACATATCCCCTTGGGATGTTGTAGTAGCCGTAGAGGTTGCGGCCTTTGCATCCCAGGGTTTTGGAATGGTTCGACCACAGAATTGATCGAGCTCCAAGGACTGTTTTGATGGTCTGCCCGAGTCGTTCTAGGCGGGCATTTTTAAGGTGGTGCGGGGTCAGCGAGAGCGTTCGAATCTCTGCGGCATGAGCTCTTGCCGCCCTTGCGATGCGACTGGCATCGGTGGTGTGGTTCTTGATGCAACCAAAAAAATCTGCCTTTGATTTGCAGCGCTGGATGCTGATTCCGGAGACTTTGAGTGCCTTTGTCCCCAGTTTGAGCAGTCCACTCATGCAGCGTTGTTTGATCTCTGGATGCTCTGCTTCTGCGGTGTTGAGATTGATTCCGCAGATCATCTCTGCGTAGCCACGGACCTGTGGATTCGCTGAAGCGGCGGGGAGGTGCGAAACAAGAAGGGCCATCAACGAAGCCAGGATCGTGATCTGACTTCTCACGCTTCAGTGCATCGCTTGTCTGATCTCTAGCCAGGCTTCTCCCGCATCGCCATTGCTGGGATCGTCAGCGCCAAGGCAGCGTGTTTGTGTCGTCGCTGTGTGAGCCCTTCTCCTAGTTCCGGCCGGTTTCGTAGAGGGTGCTCATGTCGCCGTTAGGGCCGATGAAGCTGGAGGGATCCATGATCCAGCGGTCCACCAGTTCCTCCAGGCGGCGCTGGGCGATGGGGTCGAGCACTGCCGTGCGCCGCAGGGCGTGCAGATAGCCGTCGGCATACAGCCGGAGTTCCGAAGGCCCGTGGTAGCGATCCGCCAGGGACTGGCAGGCATCGCAGAGGGACTGGAAGTGGCGGATTGCTTCGGGGTTCTGCAGTGCGGTCATGGTTCGAGAAGGGGGCCTCGACCCGGTGGCCAGATATCAAGGCAGCGCTTGATACCGATGTGCCTGTGAAATTACCGATAGCGTAGTGAGAATCAAGGAGAAGGGCGTGTCCTCCACACCTTCCGGTCCGGAATCGGATCTGAAACGGGTTCTGGTGGTGGATCCTCACCCCACCTTGCGCACGGTCCTGGCCCAGCGTTTGCGCCAAGACGGCCACCTCACCGCCGCCGTCTCCACCGCTTCAGAAGCGATCACCCTCTGTGAGGACCTGACGCCCGATCTTCTCGTCGCTGCTGAACTGCTCGAGGAAACATCGGCCCTGAAGTTGGCCGCTCAGCTGCGCTGCCCCGTGATGGTGCTCACGGCCCGCTCCGGTTCCGAGCCAGTCGTCTCCCTGTTGGATGCCGGCGCCGACGACGTCCTGCGTAAACCCTTCGGTCTTGAGGAACTGGCGGCTCGCTGCCGCCTGCTCCTGCGCCGCAGCGGCACCGGTTTGCAGGAGCGGGTCTGCGTCGGTCCGCTCGAGGTGCACGTCCTGCTGCGTCAGGTCACCCTGAGGGATCAACCCGTCGAACTCAGCCCGCGGGAGTTCGCGCTGCTTTGCGCCCTGCTGATGCCGCCTGGCGTCATTCGCAGCCGCAGCGAGCTACTGCGGATGGCCTGGCCCCCCTTCAGCGGCGGCCCCCGTTCGGTGGATACCCAGGTGCTCACCCTGCGGCGCAAGTTGGAGCAGGCCGGCCTCGGCGAAGGCGGCGGCATCGAGACCGTGCGTCAGCAGGGTTACCGCTTCAGCCTCGACACCATCCCCGCCGACGGCCTCAGCCCAGCGGTGCTGCCGGGAGCTCCCATCGCCCGCTGAGTAGGGCCCAGCCGACCATCGCCTCGAAGACCAGCATGGCTAGGCAGAGCCCGGCCAGGAGCTGGTAGGTCCAGGGGGGGCTGATGCGGCCGATGGAGCTCGTGTCCAGGCCCGTCTTCTGGCTGAATTGGCCCAGGAATCCCTCGAAGGCTTGCACCCGTTGGGGAAGCAGATAGGCCGAGCCGTCCTCTGTCCTGACGTAGAAGACCCTGCCCCCCTGGCTCGTGGCCACCGGCGTGAGTCCTTTCACTTGATCCCAGTTCAGGGACCAACCGCGGCGCAGCAGCCAGGAGCACCAGCTGGGGTAGCCCACCTGCAGGCCGGACTCACTCAGGCTCACCTCCTCGCTGACCAGGGCCCAGACCAGCAGGAAGCCCAGGGGCAGGGCGCCAATCAACCAGGGCTGCAGGTTGCTCGGCGCGAGCCAGGGCAGGGGGAAGACCAGGGCGAAGTAGAGGCTGACCAGCGTGAAGCGAATCAGTGGCGCCATCGGGTAGCGCTGCTCGCTCATCGGTCCTCCGGGGAACCGGGCAGAGGTTCGACCACGCTCGAGGGTTGGTAGCGCCCGCCGAAGACTTCCTGCTCGCGGCCCTTCCAGAACTCACCCAAGCGCATCAGATCGGCGTGGGCCTCGCGCAGTTTGGCTTCGAATTCCACCGGGTTCATCGTGTCCTTGGCCTCCTTCAGCTTGGTCAGCCGCAGCAGCTGCAGCATCCAAGGTTTGGAGAGTTCGCCCCGCTGCTCGAGGTAGCGGGCCAGCTCCTCGGAATTCGGCATCGCGGCGGCGGGCGCAAAGAGCGGCCACCCTATGGAGATGGTCTCCGCTTCTGCGAGTGCGGCGTTTGCTCGGCCCCCCCGCTGGGCTGCGGAGGCCGTTGTTTATCAGATCTTTCCTGATCGCTTCTGCCGCAGCGGGCGCTCGCCGCAGCAGAACGGCTTGGTCCTGGCGCCCTGGGGCAGTGCCCCGGATCCGCATGCGTTCCAAGGCGGGGATCTCTGGGGCGTGCTGGATCGCTTGGATCACCTCCAAGGGATGGGGGTTAGTTGCCTTTACCTCAATCCGATCTTCAGTTCGGCCGCCAATCACCGCTATCACGCCTACGACTACTTCCAAGTCGATCCGCTCCTCGGCGGCGAGCCCGCCTTTGAGGCCCTACTGGCCGAGCTCAAGCGCCGGGGGATGCGCTTGCTGCTCGATGGGGTCTTCAACCACTGCGGCCGCGGTTTTTGGGCCTTCCACCACCTGCTCGAGAACGGCCCGGCCTCGCCCTACCGCGATTGGTTCATCACCGAGCAGTGGCCGCTGAACGCCTATCCGCGCTCTGGCGAGACCTGCGGCTACTACGCCTGGTGGAGTGATCCGGCCCTGCCCAAGTTCAACCACGCCAATCCCCAGGTCCAAGAGCACCTGCTCGCCGTGGGGCGCCACTGGATCGAGCGCGGCATTGATGGTTGGCGCCTCGATGTCCCCGATGAGGTGGAGCCTGCGTTCTGGGAAGCCTTCCGGCGGGAGGTGCGTGCGGTCAATCCCGAGGCCTGGATCGTCGGTGAAATCTGGGGCGACGCGCGCCCCTGGCTCGGCGGGCAGCACTTCGATGGGGTGATGAACTACCGGATCGCCTGGGGCAGCCTCGGCTGGGTCAGTGCCGGGGTGCTGGCCGAGGGCCACCGGCGGGAGTCGATTCCCTACCAATGCCTCAGCACGGATCGCTATCGCGCGCTGCTGCTCGAGACCCTGGGTTGGTACCCGCCCGAGGTGAACTGCGCCCAGCTCAACCTGCTCGATAGCCATGACGTGCCC
>JAAZUZ010000091.1 GCA_018623875.1 Synechococcus sp. HW_metabat.21 | reverse complement strand
TCGCCTGAACCCAGGCAGCCTCGAGTCCATCCGGGCTGCCCATTCCCTTCTGGGATGCACCGACGCACCCACGCTGCAAGCGCAAGCCGATGCGCTGCGCCGCTCGCTCGCAGGCGAGATGGTCAGCTACGTGGTGAACCGCAATCTGAACTTCACGAACCACTGCGTTCAGCACTGCAGTTTTTGTGCGTTCCGCCGCGATGCCGGTGCGGCGGGCGCCTATTGGCACAGCTTTGAGCTGCTGCAGAAGAAAGCCGCAGAAGCCGCCTCCCTCGGGGCGAGTGAGCTCTGTATCCAAGGTGGACTCAATCCCGAGGCGCGCAGCCAGGGCTCGGCCCTCGCCTACTACGCCGAACTCCTCGAGGCTCTGAGGGAGGCTGCCCCTGGTCTGCACCTCCATGCCTTTTCACCCCAGGAGCTGCTCTTCATTGCCGAGCAGGACGGGATCCCGCTGCAGCGGGTGCTCGAGCGGTTGCAGCAGGCGGGCCTGGCCTCGATCCCGGGTACGGCGGCTGAAGTGCTCAGTGAGGAGGTGCGGCGCCAGCTCTGCCCCGAGAAGATCACGGCTCGCCAGTGGTGCGCGGTGATCCTCCAGGCCCATCGCACGGGCCTCCCCAGCACCGCCACCTTGATGGCCGGTCACATCGAGTCCAGCCTGGATCGGGCCCTGCATCTCCTCACCCTGGTGGCCCTCCAGCAGGAGGCCCAACGCTCGGGTCAGGCTGGTTTTTCTGAATTTGTCCTGCTTCCTTTTATTGGTGCGCACGCACCCGCGTCCCTGCGTCATCGCGTCGGCCGGGATCAACCGGATCGAGAGGCGATGCTCCGCTTGACGGCCCAGGCTCGATTGCTATTGGGGGAGTGGTTCCCCAATCACCAACCCAGTTGGGTCAAGCTCACCCTGGCCGGCGCCAGCGAGGCCCTGCGTTGGGGCTGCAACGACTTGGGCGGCACCCTGATGGAGGAGAGCATCACGAGCATGGCGGGTGCCCAGGGGGGCTCGTCCCAATCGGTCCAGGCCTTGCGTTCGGCAGCCCTGACCCTGGGCAGGCCAGTGCGTGAACGCACGACCCTCTACGGAGCAATCGCCTAATGCGCGGCCTGCGCAGCAGCGCTGGACTGGTTGCTCTCCTGGTGGCCTTGCCGGCCCTCGCCCTCTGGCTCTTCCCTCGCGGATCTGCTCGCGGCTTGGACCGACTTCTGCTGGAGTCGGCCCTGCTTCAGACCCACCGCTCGCGCCCAGCGGATCCGCCCCCGTCCATTTGGAGGGAACGTCTTGGCTCCCAAGCGGCCCCGCTCTGGTCGGCTCGCCAGCAATTCTGGTGGCAACTCTGGAGCTCCCACGCTTCAGCGGGTGCGGTCTTGGTCTTGGAGACGCCGGCCTCGGCTCCCCTTCCGGCCCATGCGTTCCGCCTGGACCAGTTCACCCTGGTTGCTCCCAATCCTCTGGTGCGTCAGCAGCTGGAGCAGCAATTGCAGCTCCAGCGCCCCGCTCTGCGCGGCCTGGAGCGGCGTTGCGCGCTGCAGCTTCAACGGGGTGATGCGGTCTACTGGAGCGCCGCTGGCCTCTCGTCGTTGCTCGGCCCTTTGGCCCCAGTGGCCAGCAGCCTGCAGCAGGGTTGTTTGACCCTTAGCAGTGAGAGATCACGCCTGCTCTGGAGCGGTGAAGCGGCTGCTGCTCGCGGCAGTCACGCCGCTGCTCCGCGTTCCGCTGGAACCCCTCGTCCCGAGCCCTTCGTGACCACGGAGTTGCTGGACCTCAAGGGCCCCCGGCTGGACCTTCTGTTTCGTGGGCTGCTGAGCAGCGCTTCCGTAAAGCAGGCCTTAGCTGATCGCTATGGCCTCCAGCCTGATGCCCTCAAGCGACTCTCGCAGAGCCCGTTTGTGCTGCGCCTCTCCGCTCTTGACCAAGGGGCTTTCTTGGCGGGCTTGCAGCTGCAGCTGCGTCTGCAGGACGGGCAGTCCTTTTGGGCACCACGCCTGAAGGCCCTCGAGCAACCCCTCATCGATCAAGGCTTGGCTCTCTCCAGAGGGACAGAGAAGCAATGGCTTTGGAGCCGCGGCGGTGTTGCCCAGGGCGGCTGGCGCTGGTTGTCCAAGGAGCACCTCTTGCTCTTCCTTGGGCCCGCCCCAGGTCCCCTCAAGCCTGCTGCCTTTGAGCAGGACGGAGCCTGGACTCTGCGGCTCCAGCCGAAACGGCTCCTGGCCAAGCGACTTCTGCCGCCACTGATGCCTCTAGCCGTTCGCCGTGCCCGTGAGCTGGTGCTTCGAGGGGTGCCGAGCCGAGGAGGCCAAACCGCCTTGAGCGGTGAGCTGAGGCCTTAGCTCTTGGCCTCGTGCTCGGCGGCGGCCCGTTCGCGGCGGCGACGCTCGGCAGCCACGGTCTCTTCCATGAGTTCCACGGCTTGGGTCATCTTTTCGATGTTCCCGGCGTAGAGGCTGAGGTCCTTGTCGACACGGGACTTGATCAGTCCCATCGACTCACCGATCTCGTGGGCGGCACTGCGCAGGGCCTGAGGATCGATGGCATCAGCGCCTTGGGCGCGTTGCAGCAGGCTGAGCAGCCCGACGGCCACGAGGCGGGAGTAATGGAAGTCGTCCCGCTGAACGCCGTGGAGCAGGCTGGCGATCGGTGCAGGAGCACCCTCGCCGCGGTTGCTCAACCAGCCTTTGACCTCATCGAGATTGTGGTGGCCCACTTGGGTCGCCGCGTCGGCAGCCATTTGGCGGAAGGCACCACCGTCAAAACCATTGGCGCTGCACAGGGCAAGGAACAGTTGTTCCCGCTGGTTCTCAGGCTTGTAGCCGCTTGAGAAGCTGTCGAAGACTTGGGTTAGGCCGACCGCGAACAGCTGATCGGCATGGAAGCCCTTCTGGTGGCTCAGCAAGTGCAGTTCCACGAGCAACTCATCCACCAGGCGGCGGTAGAGCGGCGCGATGACATGGGGGAACGCCTGGTGAAAGGCCCGCTTGCTATCGGCAACGGTGAGGCTCGCACTCACGCTGAAACATCCATCAAGTTCCCGCGACCCTAGCTCGCAGAGAACGCTGAATACGACTGAAGCTCAGTAGGATCCGCCCATCTGCTGAAGCGCAAAGTGACCATGATCCCGATCGTGATCGAAGAGTCGGGCCGTGGTGAGCGGGCGTTCGATATTTACTCGCGACTTCTGCGCGAGCGCATCGTCTTCCTGGGTGAGCCGGTGACCGCCGAGTCCGCAAACCGGATCGTTGCCCAGCTGCTGTTCCTGGAAGCCGAGGATCCCGAGAAGGACATCTTCCTCTACATCAACTCGCCGGGTGGTTCCGTCTACGACGGCCTGGGCATCTTCGACACGATGCAGCACATCAAGCCGGATGTGCAGACCGTCTGCGTCGGTTTGGCGGCCTCGATGGGAGCTTTTCTGCTCTGCGCCGGGGCCAAAGGCAAGCGCAGCAGCCTGACCCATTCACGGATCATGATCCACCAGCCGTTGGGCGGTGCCCAGGGGCAGGCCAGCGATATTCGGATCCAGGCTGACGAAATCCTCTACCTCAAGAAGAAGCTCAACCAGGAGCTGTCTGATCGCACCGGCCAACCCCTGAGCCGGATTGAGGACGACACGGACCGCGACTTCTTCATGTCCCCCGCCGAAGCGGTCGAGTACGGACTGATCGACAAGGTGATCGATAAGCGCCCCGTGCGCCCCGTCTGATCGGTTCTTCGCTCCATGGCCCGCGGTCGCGGTCAACGCAGCGGCGCGGTGGGTGGCCGAGGTCGCCCACCGAGTGAACGTCCCAGCAAGCTCTGCCCGGTTTGCCAGCGCCCCTTCCAGTGGCGCAAAAAGTGGGCCACGGTTTGGGATCAAGTGATTTATTGCTCTGACCGTTGCCGGAACCAGGGCCCAGACAGCAAAAAGCCCGCGGGTTAACCGCGGGCTTTGTTGTGCTTCAGCGTCAGGCTGAAGCAGATTCCGGCGTGCTCAGCAGGGGCGAGAAACGCTCCTTTTCCGGGACGGTCGTGAATTCACTGACGATGGCGCGGAACTCATCGCCGTCGAGGCTTTCCTTCTCGATCAGGAGTTCGACGACACGGTCCATGCAGGCCCGGTGTTCAGCGACGAGCTTGACGGTGTCTTCGTAGCAGGTCTGAACGATCTTGCGCACAGATGCGTCGACACGGGCTGCGGTGGCATCGGAACCATCGCTGCGGGTCATCAGGTCGCGGCCCAGGAAGACCTCTTGGTTGCCGGCCTCGAGGGAGCACTGGCCGAGGTCACTCATGCCGAAGCGGGTCACCATCTGACGGGCGATGGAAGCCACCTGTTGGATGTCGCCGCCGGCACCGGTGGTGACTTCGGCATAACCGAAGACCACATCCTCAGCGGCGCGACCACCCAGGGCCCCCATGATCCGGGCGCGCAATTGGGCACGGCTGACGAGCATCTGTTCCTCGTCGGGGGAGAACCAGGTCAGGCCTTGAGCTTGGCCGCGAGGGATCAGGGTGACCTTCTGGACGGGGTCGTGAGCCTTGACGAGGGTGCCCACCAGGGCATGGCCCACTTCGTGATAAGCGATCAGACGCTTGCTGCGGCCGTCGGTGAGGGGTTTGCCCTCCATGCCGGCGATGATGCGATCGACCGCGTCATCGATTTCCGCCAGGCTGGTGGCCTCTTTGCGGCGGCGGGCGGTGAGGATGGCCGCTTCGTTCAGCAGGTTGGCCAGGTCAGCTCCGGAGAAGCCAGGCGTACGGCGGGCAATCGCTTCGAGGCTGACGTCGTCAGCGAGCTTTTTGTCCCGGCAGTGCACCTTGAGCACGGCCAGACGCCCCTTGATGTCGGGCACGTCGACCTGCACCTGACGGTCGAAACGACCGGGACGCAGCAGCGCGGAATCGAGCACATCGGCGCGGTTCGTTGCAGCAATGATGATGATGCCGCTGTTGCCCTCAAAGCCGTCCATTTCGGTGAGCAGCTGGTTGAGGGTCTGCTCCCGCTCGTCGTTGCCGCCACCAACACCGGCACCGCGCTGACGACCGACGGCGTCGATCTCGTCAATGAAGATCAGGCAGGGGCTGTTCTCTTTGGCGCGCTTGAAGAGGTCGCGGACACGGCTGGCGCCGACGCCGACGAACATCTCGACGAACTCCGAACCGGAGAGGGAGAAGAAGGGCACACCCGCTTCACCTGCAATCGCTTTGGCGAGAAGGGTTTTGCCGGTGCCAGGAGGGCCAACAAGCAGCACACCCTTGGGAATCTTCGCGCCCACCGAGGTGAAGCGCTCGGGGGTCTTCAGGAAGGTGACGACCTCTTGCAGATCCTGCTTGGCTTCTTCAACACCGGCGACGTCATCGAACATCACGCCGGTCTCGGCTTCCATCAGAAAGCGTGCCTTCGTTTTGCCGAACTGCATCGCCTGACCGGGGCCGCCAGGCATGCCGCCACCGCCACCACGGCGGGAGAGCAGCACCAGACCACCGATCAGCAGCAGCGGGAAGAGCAGATTGCCCAGCAGGCCGAGGGCCGGAGGTGCCGTGCGCGGGGGGTGGATGTCAAAGCTGATGCCCTGCTCCTTGAGGTTGTTCACCAGTTCCGGAGCTAGGCCGGGGAGATCGACCCGGAGGCGCTGGACGCGGTTGTCCAGATCGGGATCAACGGCCTCCACCACAGCGGTGCGGCCGCCGTCAAAAATGTCAACCGCCGTCACACGGCCGGCATCGACGTAATCAATGAAACGGCCGTAGCTCATCCGAGCCACAGCAGCGTTCCGGGGGGCAACGGTGGTGCCGGAGGAGGGGCTTACGCCACCGAAACCGCCGCCCAGCACTTGCCAGCCGAGGAAGACGGCGACGCCAATGGGAAGGACCCAAAGGACAATCGTGCGCCAGCGTTGATTCATGGCCGCCTCAGGTGCAGATCTGAATGTTTAACAAGTGTAAAGCGAGCAAGGCCTGTTCTGGGCAGATCTCAGGCGGTGCAGCGCTTTATTTCTCTCATTCGCGTTGAATTTCAGGCGGATTGGGGCCACTCCAGCTCCACAGGGCTGGTGAGTTGTTCCGCTTGGAAGCGCTCGATCAGTTCAGGACCGCCAAGGGAATGGCTCCAGATCTGCACTTCCGAGGCTGCTGGTGCTTCAAAACCGAGGATTTCCACTGGAAACACCACCCGCTCCAGGAAGAATTGATCGGGTCCAATGCAGCGCAGGATCACCATCCGATCGCTGCGGTTTTGGTAACCACACTGGAGCTGATCCAAAGCTTCGAAGCATTCGAATCAACATTCACGCCCCTTTCGTGGATGGGATGTGTTGTCGATGAGACCTTCGACGCTTTTGGGGGTTCTTCTTTCGATTCTCTTTGGATTGTTCGGGTTGTCTGCTGCTAAAGGCTCCGCAGGGCCGTGATCGGATCCAACCGCGCAGCCCGGCGGGCTGGCAAGACACCAAACACCAGACCGATGGTGCCGGAGAGGCCCATGGTCACCATCACGCTGCTGCCACCAATGGCGGCGGGCAGAGGCGAGACGGCCGCCACGATCGCAATCGCGGAGAGGCCCAAGCCGCTGCCGATCAGTCCGCCGAGGGTGGAGAGCACCAATGCTTCAACAAGGAACTGACTGAGGACATCACTGCTACGGGCCCCGATCGCCTTGCGCAGTCCGAT
>JAAZUZ010000012.1 GCA_018623875.1 Synechococcus sp. HW_metabat.21 | reverse complement strand
CCCTCATGGGTGGCGCGGTTGATGGTCACGCATTCGCGAATGGCGTTGTCGTCGCCAATCACCACCTCGGTTGGAGCACCGTTGTATTTGAGGTCCTGGGGTTCAGCACCAATCGATGCGCCCGGGAAGATGCGATTGCGCTGGCCGATGCTGACGCGGCCATCGAGCACCACATGGGGACCGATGCGTGTCCCTGAACCGATTGAGACCTCAGGTCCCACAACGGCATAGGGGCCAATGTCCACGCCCAGATCGATCTGAGCCTTGGGATCCACCACGGCGGTGGGGTGGATTCGGGTGCTGTCCCCGTTCATCACGGCCTGAGTCATGGGGGGATTCAGTCGACCAAGGAGAACATCAATTCACCGGAGCAGACCAACTGTCCGTCCACCGTGGCCTCCGCCTTGACTTTTCCGAACCGTTGTCGCTTGAGGGAGAGCAGTTCGCAAGTCATCACAAGCTGATCGCCGGGGACCACGGGCCGGCGGAAACGCACGCCATCGATGCCCGCAAAAACAAACAAGCCCTTGGGCAGGTCTGGCATTTGCGTGACGATCAAGCCCCCCACCTGGGCCATCGCCTCAACGATCAGGACCCCCGGCATCAAGGGGCGACCGGGGAAATGGCCCTGGAACTGGGGCTCGTTAAAGGTGACGTTCTTGATCGCCACCGCCCGCTTACCAGGCTCATGCTCAATCACCCGGTCCACCAGCGCGAAGGGGTAGCGGTGGGGCAGGAGTCCCTGGATCTGCTCGCTGGTCAGAACAGGGGCGGATGGGGTGGCGGATGAAGACAAGAGACTCAGCGAGAAGAAACCAGAGCGGCAGCCAAGGAGGTGTGCAGTCCGTGGGAGCCACGGAAGGCGAAGACCTGGGCCAAAGGCAGTCCCGCTAAGGCGAGATCGCCCAATAGGTCAAGCAGCTTATGGCGCACAGGCTCGTCGGCAAAGCGCAGTGGGGGATTCAGCCAACCCTCGCCGTCGCAGACCAAGGCGTTGTCCAACGCTCCCCCCTGAATCAAGCCGGCGGCCCGCAACTGATCCACTTGATCCTTGAACCCAAAAGTTCTGGCGGGGGCAATGTCCTCAACGAAGCGCTGGGGCGTGAGCTCGATGCTGAAGAGCTGACGGCCAATGGCGGGGTGGGGGAACTCGATGGCCGCCCCCAACCGCAAGCGGTCACTGGGGAGCGCCGTGGCGAAACTCTGGCCCTGCTGCAGGGTGATCGGTTCGCTCAGGGGGGCCGAGTCCTCGCGGGGGCCCAGGCAACGCAGACCGGCTTCCGCCAAGGCATCTACCCAAGGCTGAGCGGATCCATCCAGGAGGGGGATCTCCTCGCCATCCACAAGGATCAAGGCCGCGGTCACACCCACACCGGCCAGGGCCGCCAAGAGGTGCTCCACCGTGGCCAGGCGCTGCTCACCGAGCTGCAGGGCCGTGCAGAGCTGGGTCTCGCAAACCTGGGAGGGCTGCAGGCGCACGTGGGGCCGCTCGGGAGCGTTCAGCCAACCGACGTAAAAGCCTGTCTGCTCGGCCGGTTCAAGCCGCACCTTGGCCTGAAGACCGCTGTGGAGACCGACACCGGAGCGCTCCACGGGCTTCGCCAAGGTCCACGCCTGGCTGTAATCGGTTGGCCATGTCGTCATGGGATCAACCTCAGAACTTCCAACCGACGCCAAGGTTGAAGCGCCATTCATCGGTGAAATCCCGGCTGGCCACCTCCAAACGCAGGGGACCCACCGGGGTCGTGACAATCACACCCACACCAGGGGACACACCGTCGCCGGGCTTATCGAGAAGGGTGCCGGGGTTTCCGGGGACATCCGCCTGGCTTCCGAATGTGGTGCCCGCATCAACGAAAACTTCGCCGCTGATGATGCTGAAGATCGGGAAGCGGTATTCCACCGTCGCCTCACCAAAGCTCTTACCCACGCCGAGGTCGCAGTCGAAGTAGCCGCGAACGGAGTTCGAGCCACCCAAGCAGAAGGACTCATAGACGGGCATGTTGCCGAGGTTGGTGCCCACAGAGGCCTGGAACGCCAGGGCCTGTTTGCATTCCTCTTTCTGACCGGGTTTTGGACGGCAGCCTTTGTAGAACTTCAGCCAATTCACCGGGATGTAGTGAGTGGCACTCGCCCGCAGACGGTTGAAGGTTGGGGAGTCCTGGCCCACGGAGACAAATTGCTCGGTGCCGACGCTCAGGAAGTTGCCCTTGGTGGGGTTGCGGGGATCGTTGAGGGTGTTCATCGAGGCCGCCAACCGCAGTCCGACCAGTTGGTTGGTCGTGGCGCCGTTTTCGCAGTTGAAGGCCACACAAATCACGTTGCTGACGGTGGTCGTGCCGTTGCCCGTGAAGTTGTTGGAGGCCGCCGCGTAAGGCATCGCCTCCCCGGCGAAGTTGATCGGCTTGACCTGCTGGGCATTCAGGCCGACGACGACGTTCCAGGGGGCCTTCTTGTAGGGGTCGCCTCCGTTGAGGGGACGGGCGAAGGAGGCGGTGCCACCGATCCGCTGGATCGCCACGGCATTGCCGTCGAGCTGGAACCAGTTGTTGTTGTCCCCAAGCTGAGGGTTTGCTGCCTTCGCCGCGGTCGGTGAGGCATAGGGACCGGTGAAGACGGTGGAGTTGCTCTGATACGCCAGGGCCGTGCTGGGGGCGTTGAAGAACCCTTGGGAGACATCAGAAACGGTGTAGAAGTTGCCGTTCCTCTGGCTCTGGAACACCTGGGGCACTTCCCGGCTCAGGAAGACCTTGGTGCGGAAGGCCGTGCGGTACTTGTCGCCCTTGATCCAGGGGTCCGTGAAGGAGACGTCCGCAAGGCCACCGAATTGGCCGTAGGTGACGTTGAGGGCCAGGTCCCAAGCGCGTCCGAAGAGGTTGCTGTCCTGAAGCTGGATCTGACCAAAAATGCCCTGGCTCTGGCTGTAGCCGATACCGCCGGAAAGGGAGCCGGTGGACTGCTCCACCACCCCCAGGACGATGGTCACAGCCCCAGGCTCACCGGCCACAGGTCGCAGGGTGACCTTGACGTCACCAAACAGGCCCGTGCCGTAGAGGCGCTTGATGTCGTCTTCCAGCTGGCGGCGGTTGAAGGTGTCGCCTGCCTTGATCGAGATCTCCCGGGTGACCACCCAGGTCTTGGTTTTGCCGCGGATCGGCTGACCCTTGTCGTTAGTGCTGTCCCCCTCCTTGTTGAGGAACTGCACTTCCACACCAGCCACGGTGCCCTCACGCACCAACAGCTGCACCACACCAGCGGGGCTGACGCGGGTCGGGCCCGTCACCCGAGCCAAGGAATACCCCTGATCGGCGTACCACTTCTGCAGCTCGGCGATGCGCGCCTGCAGGGCATTGAGGTTCAGGGTTTTGCCGTAGTCCGCGGCAAAGATGTCGGGAAGAAGGTTCTCAGGAAGCTTGGTGCTCGCGCTGGCCCCCTGGAGTTCCACCTTGGTGAGCACCGGATTCGGCACGACGGTGACCACCAGCCGCACCCCGAGGGGGCTATCGACCGGCTGGATGCGGACATCCGAGAACCAGCCACTGGCGTAGATCGCCGAGAGGTCGGTCTGCAGTTCGCTGCGGGTGACGCGGCTGCCGGGGCGAGTGGCCATCGCGTCGTAAACCGCGATCTCCATCCGCTCCTGTTCTGGGTGGCCCTCAGCCCCCTGGACCACCACCTCACTAATCAGGACCCGCGGCTCCGCCGGTGCAGCAGGCGCTAAGGAATCCCCCGCAGTCGGGGCAAGGGAGGGCCTGGCCGTCGGTGCAGGATCCTCAGGTTCGGGGTTGGCCTCCTGCGCCCACACCGGACCAACCCCAGCCACCAAAGGCAGCGTCAGCGCCAACCCCAGGCTCCAAGCGTGGTTCTTGCCTTTGCGGGGTGCAGCCATGGAACGGGGACTGGAGCGGCGAACCGCAAATGCCGCCGAACTTACTTGCCTGAACGGGGTGCTGGACAGGCGGCTTGGACCCGTTTGAGAACCTCCCCGTAGGCCTCGACCACACCGCCGAGATCCTGGCGGAAACGGTCTTTGTCCAAAATTCGCTCCTGGGCATCACCGCTGACGTTGCGATCCCAGAGCCGGCAGGTGTCTGGACTGATCTCGTCGGCCACCACCAGTTGACCGTCGGTGGTGAAACCCAGCTCAATCTTGAAGTCCACCAGCTCCAAGGCGATCTCGGCGAAGAAACGCCGTAGGGCCGTGTTCACGGCCATGGCCAGGCGCTCCAGCTCCTGGCGCTGCGGAGCAGTCAGCACACCCAAACGTTCCAGCCGCGCGTCGGTCAGCAGAGGATCGCCGTAGGCATCGTCCTTGTAATAGAGGTCGAGCAGGGGTGGATCCAGCGGGGTGCCCGGCTCGATCGGCATCTGCTTGCAGAGGGAGCCAAAAGCGATATTCCGCACCACCACTTCCACAGGAACGATCTGAACCGGCTTCACCAACATCCAGTTGGGTTCCTGCAGGGAGAGGTAGTGGGTCGCAATCCCATCACGCTCAAGCAACTCAAACAGCCGCGCGGAGATCTGACAGTTCATCAGCCCCTTGCCCGCCAGCTGGGCCTTCTTTACGGCGTTAAAGGCGGTGGCGTCGTCTTTGTATTCGACCGCCACCAAATCGGTTTGATCGGTCTGGTAAACGCGCTTGGCCTTGCCTTCGTAGAGGAGCGATCCGAGGGTGTAAGCAGTCATGGTTGCGGTGCGGCGTGGCCTCCGGGGTCGCGGGGGGAACGCAGTTGCTGCTGCAACGCGTCGGCCCTGGCGCTTTGTTCAGAATCTTCCCGCGTGATGGCCCACGCGCTGTAGGCGTCATCCAAGCGCTGGCTAAGGCGCATCAAGCGAGCACGCGATCGCTCGGCGACCGCGCCGGGCGTCTCGGCTTCGATCAAGGTGCGCTGCTGCTCCAACAGCGCGATCGCCAAACCCCAGGACTGGGCGGCGGCCGCCTGATCCAGGGCCCGCTCCATCAGTTGATCGCGCTCCGCCAAGGGCAGGTGCTCGAGCAGGGCGACCGCTTGGCTGAGCCGCTCGGCGGCCACTTGCCCGGGACGCCGCCCAGCCAGCAGCAATGCCGCGGCCTCCTGGCGGCGCTCCAACACCAAGAGGTGCTCCACATAGAGATCGAGGGCGGGCCGGGTCACAACCGTGCCGTCCCCATTCACACGAATCGGCAGGGCCAGGGTTTCCAGCCGGTCCGGGTCTGCCTCCGTCAGTTGCTCCAACAGCCGCGCCGCCAGCGCATGGTGCAAGCCGGCCTGGGCGGCACGCCAACGCTGGACCAACCACTGCTCTCGCTCCGCGCCAGGGGCGGGGCCAAAGCGGTTGAGCACCTCCAGGGCCGCATCTGGTGCCCGGCAGCTGAGCAGGGCATTGGCATTCATCAACACCACCGGGAAGGGCTGGGGCGGCGGCGCCACCGTCAGCAACCGCTGCTGCAGCAGGCGCAGACGGGTCACAAAGTCAAAACTGGCGGCCTCCTGGCAAGCCAGGTTGAGGGCCCTCACATCTCCGCTTTTGAGGAGCTCCTGAAAGTCGGCTTCCGGGGTAGTGCCCTCGATGTCCGGGGCGGATGGGCCTTGAACCTTCGGCTTCGGTTGGCCGCGGAACAAACCGCCGATGAAGGGCAACTTCGCCTCAGCCGGCTGAGGCGCGACCAGAAAGATGGGCAGGAGCGCCAGCACCACGCCCCAAGGCCGCCGGCGACGCGCCCCCACCGGCGAGTAAAGAAGGAAAGGCACCGGCAGCGGTCTTCTGGGGGACAACCTAGGGGAGCTCACCGCTGTAATCACCGAACCGACCACCCGCTTCAGCCCCTCCATGACCGCGACTGCTGCCCCGCAACACGTGCTGGTCGTCGGAGGGGGCGGACGGGAGAACGCCCTGGCCTGGGCCCTCGCCCGCAGCGCCGGTGTCCAACAGGTCTGGGTGGCCCCCGGCAATGGCGGCACCGCAGAACTGGAGGGATGCATTCAGCTGGCCATCAGCGAGGGCGATCAGGAGACCCTGCTGAAGACCTGCCAGGAGCAACGCATTGATTTGGTGGTGGTGGGGCCTGAAGCCCCCCTCGCCGCCGGCCTGGCGGATCGGCTACGCGAAGCCGGATTTGCCGTGTTTGGGCCCGGCGCGGACGGTGCCCAGCTGGAGGCCAGCAAGCAGTGGGCCAAAGCGCTGATGGTCGAGGCCGGGATCCCCACGGCCGGCTACTGGAAAGCCAACAGCCGCGAGGAAGCCCTCAGCGCCCTCGAGGCTCAGGGCAAGCCCCTGGTGGTGAAAGCCGATGGCCTGGCCGCCGGCAAAGGGGTGACCGTGGCCGAGAGCGTGGACGAGGCGCGCGCCGCCATCGAGGAGATCTTTGCGGGACGCTTCGGCGGCGACGCCTCCCTCGTCTTGGAGGAACGCACCCATGGCCCCGAGGTCTCGGTCTTCGCTCTCAGTGATGGGGAGCGGATGGTGCTGCTGCCTCCCGCCCAGGACCACAAACGGATCGGTGAGGGCGACGTCGGACCGAACACCGGGGGCATGGGGGCCTATGCCCCAGCACCGCTGCTCGATCAGGCCGGCCTCGAGGAGGTGAAGCGGCTCGTGCTCGAACCCACCCTGGCGGCTCTTCAGGCCCGGGGAATCAGCTACCGCGGCGTGATCTACGCGGGGCTGATGCTCACCGAGACCGGACCCAGCGTGATCGAGTTCAACTGCCGCTTCGGTGATCCGGAGTGCGAAACCTTGATGCCGCTGATGGGACCGGAGTTCGCAGCGGTGCTGCTGGCCTGCGCCACCGGACAACTGGAAACGGCCCCCACCTTGACGATCGCCAAGCAGTGCAGCGCCTGCGTGATCGCCGCCGCCCAGGGGTATCCCGGGGAAATCCGCAAGGGCGATCCCATCACCAGCCAGGTGGAGAACGGGACTGACCTGCAGCTCTTCCATGCCGGCACCCGCCGGGATGACGCCGGGGTCTGCCACACCAATGGGGGCCGCGTGCTGGCGATGGTGGCTCAAGCCGGCGACTTTGATGCGGCCTTCGCCAAGGCCTATGCCGGGCTTGAGCAGGTGCACTTTGAAGGCATCACCTACCGGCGGGACATCGGCCACCAGGTCCGCAGCCATTAAGCTTCCGCCGCCGATCTCAGCGCCTTGACCAGCAGCTCCGCCCCGCTTGCCCCTCGCCGTTGGTGGCAGAGCCTGGTGCGCTGGTGGGCGGAATTCAGCCTCCAGACCAAGTTGCTGGCGGCCGCCACCCTGGTGGTCAGCCTGGTGATGACCGCCATCACCTTTTTTGCGCTGAATGGCATTCAGGCGGATGTGCGCATGAGCGACACCCGCTATGCCCGCGATCTCGGACTGCTGCTCTCGGCCAACGTCACCCCATTGGTGGCTCAGGGCAACGACCGGGAGCTGGCCGCCGTCGCCGAGCGGTTCTGGAAATCCAGCCGAAGCCTTCGCTATATCTTCTTCGCCGACCCTGATGGGGTCATCTACCTCGGGATTCCGATCAGCGGCACCACGGGCAGCAGTGAGCTGCTGCTCAGTCGCAAGTTGGAGCTCCCCGAGGAGCTCGCCAAGCGTCCGCAGAACCCCCTCATCCGTCAGCACCTGACCCCCGACGGCCAGGTCACCGACGTCTTTGTGCCCCTTGTGACCAATGGGCGCTACATGGGTGTATTGGCCCTGGGGATCAACCCCAACGAAGCCGCCCTCGCCAGTGCCGCCTTGAGCCGCGAGGTCACCGTGGCGGTCTTCATCTCGATCTGGATCTTGGTGATCCTTGGGGCCGTCTTCAACGCCCTGACCATCACCCAACCGGTCAAGGAATTGCTGCGGGGCGTGCGCTCCATCGCCGGAGGGAATTTCGAAGCCCGGATCGGCCTGCCTGTGGGCGGTGAATTAGGCGAATTGCTGGATGGCTTCAACGACATGGCCTCCCAGCTGGAGGCCTACAACGAAGCCAACATCGAGGAGCTGACCGCGGCCCAGGTGAAGCAGCAATCCCTGATCGCCACCATGGCGGATGGGGCCTTGCTGCTGGACTCCGAAGGTCGGGTGGTGCTGGTGAATCCCACCGCCCGGCGTCTCTTCCGCTGGGAGGGACGCAATCTGGAGGGGACGCTCCTGATGGAGGAACTGCCCGAGGGGCTCAATGTCGAGCTGCAAGCCCCCCTCGAAAGCCTGCTGGAGAACGACAAAGAGAGCACGGACGTCCGCTGCAGCTTCGGCGAGCCGCCCCGCACCCTGCGCATCGTTCTCCAGTCGGTACGTGATGCCAGCGGCGAAACCCTCAAGGGCATCGCCGTCACCATCCAGGACCTCACCAGAGAGGTGGAACTCAACGCCGCCCAGAGCCGTTTCATCAGCAACGTCTCCCACGAGCTGCGGACACCGCTGTTCAACATCAAGAGCTACGTCGAAACCCTCCATGACATGGGCGAGCAGCTCAGCGAGGAGGACCGGCGTGACTTCCTGGCCATCGCCAATGCCGAGACCGATCGCCTCACCCGTCTGGTGAATGACGTGCTCGACCTCTCGCGACTGGAGAGCGATCGGGCCTGGTCGATGGAAGCGGTGGAGCTGGCCCCCGCAATGGAGCAGACCCTGCGCAACTACAAACTGAACGCCAAGGAAAAAGGTGTCGCCCTCGAGCTGCATGCCAGTGATGAGCTGCCGCGGGTGCGGGGGAACTGGGACCTACTGCTGCAGGTCTTGGACAATCTGGTTGGCAACGGTCTGAAATTCACAGGCGCCGGGGGCAGCCTCAGCCTGAGGGCCTATCCCTGGCCGGACACCTGCACCCTCGACCCCGACACCGCCTCCAATTCGGAGAATCCCACCTGCGAACTGACCGCACCCTTACCGAAGCTGCGGGTGGAGATCTCGGATACCGGCTCAGGCATTTCCCGGGAAGATCAAGAGAAGATTTTTGATCGCTTCTACCGGGTCGAGAACGCCGTTCACACCGAAGTGGGAACGGGGCTTGGCCTCTCGATTGTGCGGGGCATCCTTGAGAAACACGGCGCCATGATTCGCATGGTGAGCGAACTCAACGTGGGCACCACCTTCTGGTTTGACCTCCCCCTGGAGGATGCCGACGACACGGAGCTGCGGCTCCAAGCCGAGCGGCGCAACAGCAGCAATCTGGGGAGCGGGATCTAGAACTGATCCTCACCCACCCCTTTCACGATGCGCGAGAGCTCGCTGCGCTCGTCTTGGTTGATGCGGTGCGGAACACCGCTAATGATCCGCTCAAAGTTGGAGAAGGAGTCCTTAATTTCAGGCCCGTTACTGGTGATGATGAATTCCCGGATTCCCTTGTCGTGCCAGGAACCGCGCATCTTGAAGACGTTGAGCGCACGGGCCATTTCGCCGCGGATCTCCACGTACTGCAGCAAGAGAATGGTGTCGGTAATCGTCGAAATATGGGAATCGGTAATGGAGTGGCTCCCCATGAACTCCTCAGAGGTATTGGTAAAGAAGCCAGCGATTTCTTCCTGCTTGGCGTAGCCAGTCACACCAATCACAAACTGCCTGAAAGCGTTGTGACTCACGCCTCGAGCCAAAGCCGATAGGGAGTCAATGGCCATCCGGGAGGGTTTGAACTGACTGATCTCCGTTTTGATGATCTGGAGGTGATCCTCCAAGCCTGTTGATTCCGGATAAGCACAGATGATTTTGAGGAGCCCCTGGCGCTCCATCTCTTCAAAATCAATGCCCCAACTGGTGGCATTGCGGAGCAGTTGGGCGCGGGATTCCTCGTAGGCAAACAGGATCGCCCGCTCCTTATTCGCGCAGGCATTTTCGACAAATTTGCTGACCAGCAGGGTCTTACCCGTACCGGTGGCACCGGTCGCCAGGATGATCGAGTCCTTGAAGAATCCGCCACCACACATCTCATCGAGGCGGGGGACACCTGAGCTGACCCGCACATTGGAGCTGCGCTGGGTCAAGCGCATGGCCCCCAGCGGGAAGACACTGATGCCGTGGGAGCCCATCGTGAAGGGGAACTCGCCCTTCATGTGGGTCGTACCGCGCAGCTTCAGGATCTCCACGGTGCGCCGGCGCCGCTCACCCTCCAGCACGTTGCGGAGGATCACCACGTTGTCGCTGACAAACTCCTCAACCCCGTAGCGGGCAATCGGGCCGTACTCATCAATGCGCTCGGTGGTCATCACCGTGGTGACACCGATCTCCTTGAGGCGAGCAATCAAGCGGAAGATTTCGCGGCGGACGACTGACACCGCGTCGTACTGCTGAAAGACGGCCGTGATCGAATCGATCGCCACGCGCCGGGCCTTGTACTTGCGAATCGCATAGTTGATTCGCTCAATCAGACCAGAGAGGTCAAAACGACCGGCAACGTCCTGTCCTTCGGGATCCGGAGACGCATCCAGCAGAAACAGCTTGTCCTGCTCGACCATCTCCTGAAGATTCCAGCCAAAGCTGGCGGCGTTGCGAAGAATATCGAGCGGTGACTCTTCAAAGGTGACAAAAATGCCGGGTTCGTCGAACTGGCGAATGCCGTTGTAGAGGAAGTTCAACGAGAAGACCGTCTTACCCGTACCTGATGTCCCGCTAATCAGCGTGGAGCGACCAATGGGCAAGCCCCCTTGGCAAACGTCATCAAAGCCCTCAATCCCCGTCGGCAGCTTCTGCAGCGAGGACAGGCTTTTGGATTGCGGGCTGGGGTCCTGCATGGGAGGGTTTGTCCTACTAGAAATTTAGGCAGTCTTCGTGGGTCTGGCAGCCATTCTCAAGGGTTTGACCCGGGTTTTCACACAAGATCTCCCACCACATCCTCATCAGCAAAGGACTCGGCCAAGGCCTCATCGCTGAGCTCTTCAAACAAGAGGTCTAAACCGATCAAAACCCTCTCCCGGTCTGACAAGTCACCAATAATCCGGCGCACCGGCGGCGGCAGAATTTTCGAGAGCGTGGGTGTTGCCAGAATCTTGTCTTCTTCAGCCAGCTGGGGGTTCTTGAGGACATCAATGACCTTCAATGCATAGACCCCTTGGAACTCCGTATCAAGGATGTTGCGCAGGGTTTTGAGCGCACGCATTGAGTTCGGCGTGTTCCCCGCCACATAGAGCTTGAGGATGTAGGTCTTGCGTGGACTCATTGAGATCACCTCCGAAGAACAAATGAAAGGACTAAGGGCTACGCGCTGACCTCACCGGGCGGTGGCTCAGCCAACGGAGTATCTGGGGGAATGGAGCGCCTGTACATCTCACACAAATGGGCCATGACGTCCAAGAGCGCAAGCCTGTAATCCTGAAGAAAATCGTTTTTATGGCCTTCAAGGCGCAGTTGCTTCCAAAAGGAATCCATCAGATCGACGTGAATTTCAACGACGCTGTTGACCGGTAGATCACAGAAGAACGCGCTGTTCACGAAGCTCTCAATCGCCTGATTGGCCGCCGCGGGGTCCTTGAAGTAGCTGATCAGGACATCCCGGTAGCCCCGCTGCAACGACTGGCGCAACTCCTCGTGGTCTTCCTTGGGGAGATTGCGCAAGAACAGGGATGGATCGCGTTTGTAGAAGACGCCCAGATACCCCAGACGCCCCTGTAGCCGATTGGGGAGCCGCCACGGCTGTGGCGTCGAGGTGGACTCACCCGTGGGCTCCTGCCCGGCGGAGAGCCCCTTGCGCAAGAAGCGCGAGACCGCCGCATCCAGGCTGTAGACGATCTGCTCGAGCTGGTCCTGGGGCAGATGCACTTCAGCGTCGTGATAGTCGACGCGACCGTTGACTTCGCCGACAACGACTGCCGGCAAGAGGAGTCCGTGTTGCCGCAAAGCCTCCAGAGCTTCTGCGGCGGTCACGCCCTGCTGCAGCAGCACCACATCGAAGGCATCCCGCCGCTGGAGCAATTCGGCGATGGGATCGGAGAGGGAGCCCAGATCCTCCAGGCGATAGCGCTCGCCCTTCAGCCAGCTGGTGGCGCCCTTCACCAACCGCGGGTCCGACAGCAGCGAAGCAATGGTGAGCGCCGGCTGGGTCATGGGCCGCAGTTGGGGGCCTCGCAATTGACCTCAGTGTTGACGGGAGTCACCTTGAGCGGTGAAACTCGTTGTTTGTCTTCCAATTGCCGTGGCAGGCCGCAATGACGGCGTCCTCCCGTCAGCCTGACCACGCCCTCTCTGTCATGAGTACTGATTCGCAAGCCGGCCCTTACGCCATCGTTGAGACGTCGGGCACCCAGGTCTGGGTTCAGCCCAATCGTTACTACGACCTCAACCGGATCCACGCCGAGGTCGACAGCACCCTCACCCTCGAGAACGTGCTGCTGGTGAACGACGGCAAGGCCGCCAGCGTCGGTCAGCCCTACGTGAAAGGCGCCACCGTTGAGCTGCAGGTGATGGCTCACCGCCGCGGCCAGAAGGTCATCGTTTACAAGATGCGCCCCAAGAAGAAGACCCGCCGTAAGAACGGTCACCGTCAGGAGCTCACCCGCGTGATGGTCAAGTCCATCAGCGTCGGCGGCAAAGCACTGGCCTGATCCTCCAGATCCTTCCCCTGAATCTCTGAGCTTTCTCCCCCATGGCCCACAAGAAAGGCACCGGCTCCACCCGTAACGGCCGCGACTCCAACGCCAAGCGTCTGGGCGTCAAGCGCTACGGCGGCGAATCCGTCAGCGCCGGTTCGATCCTGATCCGCCAGCGCGGCACCTCCGTGCTCCCCGGTAGCAACGTCGGCCGCGGTGCTGATGACACCCTCTTCGCCCTCGCGGATGGCGTGGTCAGCTTCGACACCATCAAGCGTGGCCTGCGCACCCGCAAGCGCATCAACGTTGCCGTCGGCTGAGTCCCACTGCCCCCAGAGGCTTAAGCCGGCACCCAGGTGCCGGCTTTTTTGTGCCCGGCGTCAGGCCAGGCGATAGGCGCGGGTGGTGATCAGGTAGGGGTGAAACACCTCGAGGAAACGGGCCTGGAGGGTGCGGAAGAACCGCTCCACCAACGCCGGGTCATCGAAGTGGAACGGGTACTCGCCGTTGAAGCCCTGGAAGAAATACCAATTCAGCAGGGCAATCGCCTCAGGCCCCATCCGCTGCGCGAACTGCTCGAGTTGCGCCGAGGGGTCATTGAGGTGCTCCAGCACATCCAGGCAGACCACCGTGTCGAACTGGGCCGGGAGTGCGGCATCCCCGAGGTCGCGGAAACAGCGCAACTTATGGGCCAGACCAAAGCGCTCAGCCCGCTCCGTCACGAAGGCGCGGTTGGCCGGGTTGAGGTCGACAAACCAAACCGCCTCGACCGCGGGCAGGGCCGCCGCCGCCAAGGCGTGGGTGCCGATGCCGCCGCCGAAATCGAGCACATGCCCTTTGGCAAACATCGCCTGCAGCCGCAGGGTGTCGGCGATGTAATCAGCGCTGCTCAGGTGCCAAGCCGCGAGCTCCAACAGATGGGCATGGCCCACCTCGTTTTCGTAGAAGCTGCCGGCCTGATCAGGATTGAAGGCCCCCGGGTGGGCGGCGGCGAGGGCTTCGGTGGCCAAGGGCAATTGCCGCTCGAGCTCAGCCGCCGAGAGCGACAGATGGGCCCCCAGTTGCTGGCGTAGATCAAAGCCTCCAGCGAGGAAATGATCGAGGGAGAGAGGGGCGGTGACGGTCATGGTTGCTCACCGTAGAGGCCGCTGCTCAGGAACCAACTCCGCTCCGGCTCCAGGCACCCTCAACCAACGGCGTAACCAAGCCGTCAGCCAATAAAAGGGCAGGGTGTCCAGCAAGGCCGCCAAGGCCTTGAAGAGGTAGCCGCTGGCGATGAAGCTCAGCAGCTGGGGCGCCACTGGGAGATCCGCTCGAACCGGCAACACGTGGGCGGCGTAGTGACTAATCAGCACCACCGCCGTCGTATCCACCAGCTGACTCACCAGGGTCGAGCCGTTGTTGCGCAACCAAAGGGCCCGACCACCCGTCAGGCGTTTCCAGAAATGGAAGAGACGCACATCGGTGAACTGCGCGGCCATGTAGGCCGCCATCGAGGCGCCCACCGCGCCGAAGGCCAAGCCCTGCACCGCGAAAAAGGTCTCATCGTCTGCCCCGGGTAGGCCCGGCAAGATGCCCCCGAGCCAGAGCACCAGCACGATCCAGCCATTGAGCAGCAGCCCCACCCAGACCAACTGATTGGCCCGCTGCTCGCCCCAGATCTCACTGATTAGGTCCGTGCAGAGAAAGGTCACCGGATAGGGGAGGGCACCGACGGCCACCACCACCGGCCACGATCCGATCTGACCGAGCTGCAGAAAGCGCGTCAGCCCAAGGATGTTCAACATCCCCATCGTTCCCAGGAACAGACCGGAGAGCACCAGAAAGGCCAGCTCCCGGCGCTGTTGCAGAGCCTCATCAACGGGCATTCGGGGCCATCAGCTGCGCCACACGGTGGCAGCATTGCGACCTGCTCGCCTCAATCCAGCGTTGATCTGCGGCTTTCTCGTACTCGACAAGCCGGCAGGGATGAGCTCCCACAGCTGCGTCTCCCGGATTCGCCGGGCCTACGGGCTTAAACGGGTCGGCCATGGGGGAACCCTGGACCCGGCCGTGACCGGGGTACTGCCCATCGCCCTGGGGCCTGCCACCCGGCTGCTGCCCTACCTGGAGGGCGACAAGACCTACCGGGGCATCGTCCAGCTGGGGGTGCGCACGAACAGCGATGACCTGGAGGGAGAGGTGCTCGAGGAGCGTCCCATCCCCAGCCTCAGCGAGAGGGACCTCGCCACCGCTCTCACCCCCTTCCGCGGTGCCATCCAGCAACGTCCACCGGCGGTCTCCGCGGTTCATGTCAATGGCGAGCGGGCCTACAAATTGGCCCGCGCCGGCCAATGCCCGGAGCTCGCTCCCCGGCCCGTCACGATTCACCGCCTGGAGTTGCTGGATTGGGATCCAACCCAGGGTCGCCTCGAGCTGGAGGTGCACTGCAGCGCCGGCACCTACATCCGCTCCTTGGCCCGCGACCTCGGCGATGCCCTGGGCTGCGGCGGCAGTCTGGCGCGCTTGCGGCGGACCCGAGCCCTGGGGTTTGGGCTGGAGCAGAGCGTGCCGTTGGAGCAGCTGGAGGGGGAACCCCCCGCCCTCCTAAATCCCCTGGAGGTGCTTGGCCATCTGCCCCAGCATCAGTTGGATCACGAGGGAATGGCGGGCTGGCGCTGCGGGCGAGTCCAGAACTGTGATCCCAGCTGGGCCCTCGAGAGCCCCGTTGTGGTGGTGGATCCAGATGGCAACCTGGCGGGTATGGCCCGGGTCGCCTCCCCTGGGCAGTTGCAACCCAAGCTCGTGCTCGACGCTGCGGGCTAGTTCACTTCGACATCACGCATGGCCGGCCACAGCCGATGGGCCCAAATCAAACGCACCAAGGCCGTGGTGGATGCCAAGCGCGGGGCGGTCTTCACGCGCCTGGGTCGGGAAATCATGGTGGCGGCCCGCGCTGGAGCCGACCCGGCGGGCAATTTCCAGCTGCGCACCGCCATCGAGAAGGCCAAGGCGGCGCGGGTGCCCAACGCCAACATCGAGCGGGCCATCGCCAAGGGCTCCGGGCAAGGGGGCAGTGGGGCCGACCAATTTGAGGAGGTCCGCTACGAGGGCTATGGCCCTGGAGGCGTGGCTGTCCTGATCGAATCGCTCACCGACAACCGCAACCGGGCCGCCGCCGAAATTCGCTTGGCCTTCAACAAAAACGGCGGCAACCTCGGCGAAACCGGCTGCGTGGGCTACCTCTTCGAGCACCGCAGCGTCGTGCGCCTGAACCAAGCCGGTCTCCAGGAGGAGACGCTGCTCGAGCACCTGCTCAACCTCGAGGACCAGGTCCTCAGTTACGAGATCGACGCTGACGGGGCCGAGATCATCGGCCCGTTTGAGCAGCTGGAAGCCCTCCAAGACAACCTGCGCCGGGCCGGGCTGCCGGTCACCAGCTGGGAACACCGCTGGATCGCCCAGACCCCCTGCCAACTCGAAGATCCAGAGGCCCTCGCGGGGTGCCTGAAACTGCTCGACGCCCTCGACGAGTTGGATGACGTGCGGACGGTGACCTCCAACCTGGAGGCGGACGAGGCGCTGATGGAGGCCGCCCTCAGCTAAGGGCGGCGCCTGCCGCCCGGTCCGCCACGACCTCCAGCCTGGGGTGGCGTTGTAGCCAGCTGGCGGGCACGGCCTCACAGGGCGGCTCCTGCAGGGTGCGGCGCAGGATCTCAGCCTTCGCGGCCCCGGTCACCACCAGCAGGAGCGAGTCGGCCGCAAGAATCTCCGCCGTCCCGAGGGTGATGGCCTGAGCGGGGACAGCGTCCGGGTTCCCCCCAAACGCATCCGCGTTCTGCTCACGGGTCGCCGGACTCAAAGCGAGAGCGCGGCAGGGCATCTCGGGGCCACATGGGGGTTCGTTGAACCCCACATGGCCGTTGCTGCCTAAACCCAGCAACTGCAAACCCAGGCCGCCGGCGCGCTCGAGCTCCGCGCGATAGCGAAGCGCCTCCATCTGGGGATCCAGTGCCCGGCCATCGGGAATCCTGAGCGCCCCCGCGGGAAGCTGGAGCGGTACCCCCAGCTGGACCTGCATGAAGGCCGCAAAGGAGCGGGGGTCTGCCGCCCCGAGACCGACGTATTCGTCAAGGTTGAAGCTGCACCAGTCCGCCAAGAGCGCCTGGCGCTCCGGCGGCGGCAACTGACGCAGCAGCCGGACAAAGGCGCTGTAAACGGGCAGCATGGTGCGCCCGGTAGCCAGGCCGAGAGTGCCCCGCGAGCGCAGGGCCTCGAGCAGTCGACGGGCGACCAGCTCCGCCACGGCGCCGGCATCGGCGGCCAGCGTCAGATTGAGCAGCTGGGTTCTCACAACCGGGGGGCCATCGCCTGCCATGCCTCCGGCCTTGAGCCTGGCCGAGGTCGGGTCCGTTGTGCCAGTGCCCCGTAGGACTCGAGCTGAACGCCTCGGTAGTAGTGGCGGAGGATCGCGTCAAAACTCTCGCCCCGCTGGGCCAGCGCCATCGCCCCCCACTGACTCATGCCAATGCCATGGCCGTAGCCGCGGCCCACGGCCACCAGCTGAACGGCCGCACCGGGAAGCGGGCGGGCCTGGGGCAGGGAGAAGGCCGGCAAGGGCGGCGGCGGCGCGGGCCACCCCAGGGGGGCATGGCGGGCCGTCAATCCAAAGGGGCCAACGCTGGCGGTCTTGGTGGGAGCCAACGCAAAGCGGACCCAGGTGCTGCGCAGGCCCAGACGACTGCGGAGCTGGGCTCCGCTGAGCCGGACCTGCTGAGCGCCAGCGCCGACCACGCGCGCCTCACGGACCCGGCCGGTGGCCGTCCTGGAGAGCACCTCAATCGCTAGGACCTGGCTGAGCTCAGGGAACGCCCGCCGCAACAGCGGCCCATCGAGGGGCTTGCTCCACTGATGCACTGGAGAGGCGTGGTCAAAGTCCGGGACACTGACCAGATAGGGCATCTGGCGGGTCCAGAGATCACCGCTGCTTTCGGTCGCTCCCCCACTGCTGCTGTGGAAGACCGCATCAATCAGGGCATCGTTGAAGGTCAGCACCAGGCCTCGGGTCTGCTGAACCGCACCCCAGGTGCTGGCGGTCTCCGCCTCCACCCCCTTGTAGACCTGGCTGGCCACCGTGGCCTTGAGATCAAAGGCTGAAGCGGGCTTGCGGGCCTTGAGGGCATAGGTGCGGGCCGCCACCGCCTGGGCCTTCAGGGCTGCATCGGGCCAGCTCGCGGGCATCTCGCTGCCCACGACGCTGGGGAGATAGGTCTCGACGGGAATGTGATTGACCACCTGGAGCTGCCCGCCCTGACGCCGCAGCTGCAGGCGGCCGCGGTAGCGGCGCTGACCGAGCCAGAGCCCGGGGTCGGGGTCGGATCCCTGGGGGACCGCCTCAAACCACAACTCCTTCCTTTGCCGTTGGGCCTCGAAGCGCAGTTCAGCGCCTGGGGGCTCCAGCCCCAGCTGCTGACCACGTCCATCGAGAACGCGGAGGCCGCCCGAGGGCACAGCCGCCCGCAGGCGCAGGCTGGGGGCCTCCAGGACAAGCACCCGCAACCAGGGCTCCGCCGCCTGCAGGGGCGCCACCGCCAGGGCAGCACAGATCCCCGCGACCCAGGCGACGGCTCGGAGAGGAGTGCGCGGCGGCATCGACCCCAGGGGGAAAGGGCAGGCCATTGTGACGAGCCTGAGCGGGCCCCGCCAGCCCCGCCGTGGCACGATCAAGCCAGAGAGACCGGGGAGAACACCGGCCGTGCAGGTCACCTTCCTCGGCACCAGCTCGGGAGTCCCAACACGAGCCCGCAACGTCTCGGCGGTGGCCCTGCGGCTCCCGCAGCGGGCGGAGCTCTGGCTGTTTGATTGCGGCGAGGGAACGCAGCACCAATTCCTGCGCAGCGAGCTGCGGGTGAGCCAGCTGCGCCGGGTGTTCATCACCCACATGCACGGCGACCACACCTTTGGCCTGCCGGGCCTCCTGGCCAGCCTGGGGCTGGCCGGCACCTGCAGCGGCATTGACCTCTACGGGCCGGATCCATTGCGGGACTACCTCGAGGGGGTGATGCGCACCTCCTCCATGCGCATTGGCTACCCCCTGCGCAGCCACCGAGTGAAGGAGGCGGCCCGCAGCGGGGCCGTTTTGCTGGATGACGACGACATCACGGTGCGCTGCACTGCCCTGACCCACCGGGTACCCGCCTTTGCCTACCGGGTGGACCAGAAACCCCGTCCAGGGCGTTTCGATGTGGAGCAGGCCAAGGCCCTGGGAATCCCACCGGGACCGATCTACGCCGAGCTCAAGGCCGGCCGCAGCGTCAACTTGGAGGACGGCCGGATCATCAATGGCGCATCCCTCTGCGGCCCCGAGCGTCCGGGCTGCAGCGTCGTCTACTGCACCGACACCGTTTTCAGCGAAGCCGCCGTGGCGCTCGCCACCGGGGCGGACCTGCTGATCCACGAGAGCACCTTTGCCCATGCGGAGTCCGAGATGGCCTTCGCCAAGCAGCACTCCACCAGCACGATGGCCGCCCAGACGGCGCTCGCGGCAGGGGTCAAGCAACTCGCCTTGACCCACTTGAGCCCGCGCTACGTCCCCGGCAACCCGGTCACGCCGGACGACCTGCTGAGCGAAGCCCAGGCGATCTTTCCGAACACGGTTCTGGCCAAGGATTTCCTGACCCTTGAGGTGGCCGCGTCAGAGGCCTAAACCTGCAACAGTTCGTGAGTGCCTTGGTCCTGGCCAAGCGGTGGGCCCAGCGGCCGTGATACAAGGACTCAGGCGCGTTTTAAACGCCACGTTGCCGGCTTTTTCGATGGCCTCTGTTTTCTCCTCTGCACTCCGGTCCCTGGCCCGGCTGATGCTTCTGCCCCTGGCTCTGCTGGTGGGTCTTGCCGGCCCTGCCCAGGCCGCCCAGTGGACCACTGAGCAGCTCACCGTTCCAGCTGATCCCGCTGGCACCTCGGTGACCTTCAGCGAGCAGGAGATCAACGCCGGTCGCAAGACCTTCAACAACAGCTGCGGCGTCTGCCACGCCGGCGGCATCACCAAGACCAACCACAACGTTGGCCTGGACCCCGAGACCCTCGCCCTGGCCAGCCCGGCCCGCGACAACGTCGAGGCCCTTGTGGACTACATGAAGGATCCCACCAGCTACGACGGCGAATACAGCATTGCTGACGTGCACCCCAGCATCCGCAGCAGCGACGTCTTCGTGCAGATGCGCAACATGAACGATGAAGACCTGCGCCTGATGGCCGGCTTCATCCTGACCGCACCGAAAGTTCTGGGTCCCCAGTGGGGCGGCGGCAAGATCTACTTCTGATCTCGCTTCAACGCCTTTGCGATCAAAGCCCCGCCTCATCGGCGGGGCTTTTTTGTGGCTTGAATTCAGTCCGCGTCCGGCGGCAGCCCGTTGCTTGGATCACAGGAGGCCGGCTGCTTGCTGTACCACCACTCCTGAAGGGGGCCACTCAAACGCTGGGAGAACAGCGTGAGCACCGTCTGGGTGGGCCTGGAGCCGGGCTGCAGCAGCTCGACGGCGTAGGAGGGGCACCGACGGGCCGCCAGGTCGGGAACAAAGCGCTTGCCAACACGGCGCCAGCTGGGCTCCTTGCTGCGCCAGGAGAGCCGGCAACAGGGCCAGGGCAGCTCCTCCCGGTCGAACAGACGGCAGCAGGGGCCAATCACACGGAAGCTGTACTGCGCACCGGGGCTGGTGTGCTCACTGCCTGGTGCATAGACCTCTTGAACCTGAGGAGGGGTTGAGGCAGTCACGAGGGCAGCGGGGACTCAAAACAAAAAAACCACCCCGAGGGGTGGTTCAGGAAGCACAAAGAGACGGGGCGTGAACGGGCACGCCCCGATCGAGCTCAGTACAGCTCTTCTTCGGCGTGGGTCTTGATGGTGCAGTCGCTGGTGGGGTAAGCCACGCAGGTCAGAACGAAACCAGCTTCGATCTGGTCGTCGTCGAGGAAGCTCTGGTCGGACTGGTCGACGGTGCCAGCGGTGATCTTGCCGGCGCAGGTGCTGCAAGCACCAGCACGGCAGGAGTAGGGGAGATCGATGCCCTGCTCTTCAGCGGCGTCGAGGATGTACTGATCGTCAGGAACCTCGATGGTCTTGTTGAGGCCCTCTGCCTCGCTGATGAGGGTGACCTTGTAGGAAGCCATGAAAGGAATGGAGCTCACAGGTTCCTGGAGAAAACACCCAGGCCCTGTAGGACGGACCCTTCCTACATCCGACAAGGGCAGTTCCTGGGCTTTCGAGGGGATCCCAAGGCGAAGGCCAATGGGAACCAAGGGCACACATCAGCGTGACTTATGCAACAAGCCGCTGTTGTGG
>JAAZUZ010000090.1 GCA_018623875.1 Synechococcus sp. HW_metabat.21 | reverse complement strand
GCTCTCCGACGGGGTGGTCCAAGCCCTCGAGGGACGGCTGGCCTGCCTGATGGCCCAGCACGGGCAGGTCGCTGTGGGCCCCACCCTCGATAAGGCTCTTGCCCTGGCCGTCGAGGTGGAAACCCTGGCGCGGATCTACCTGCAGGCCCTCGCCCTCGGCGAGCCGCCGCTCCTCAGTGCTGAGCAGATGGAGCAGGTGCGCCATCAGTTCCGCACCCTGCTCTACCGGGCCTCCTCGAGCTCCGGCAGCTGAGCGATCCAGAGGCCCGCGCCCGCGGCCAGCAGCATCACGCCGGCGCAGACCAGGGTCCAGAGCGGCAGCCCCCAGCCCGCCACGGCCAGGGGGGCCACCACCGTGATCACCCCGCCTGAGAGCAGGGGTTGCAGCAGGAGCTGCTTCAGGGAGAAGGCCGGAAGGGCGTCGCTCTGGTCCTCCGGATCCGCCATGCGCAGCAGCAGCAGGCCCGAGGCGGCCACGCCAGTGGCCTGGCCGAATTCCACGAGGGCCCGCTCAAACCAGTCCTTGGGCAGCAGCTTGGGCGCCAGCCAGAGACTGATCAGGAGGTTCCAAGCCAAGCCGGTTCCGGCCAGCAGGCTGATCGGGAGCCAGTTGGCCTGCAGCAGTTGCAGGTTGAGCCCGGCGGTGGCGGAGGCGATCAGCAGATCGGCCGCCAGGGTGCTGACTTCGCTTTGGATCGGCGCCGATGCCCATTGGCTGCGCCCGCTGCGCTGCAGCAGCCAGCGCACCAGCAGGGACCCCAGGATTGCGAGCGGAAACACCGGCAGGGCCTCTCCCACCGTGGCCACCCCGCCTCCGATCCAGCCGGTCAGCTGCCGCAAGAGCAGTTGCAGGAGCCACCCCACGCCAACCGCAAGGCCCACCAGGCCGAGGTTGCAGGGCCACGCGGCCAGCGGATGTGCGGGACCGTCGCTGGTCTCGTTGGGTGTCGCGGGGCTCTGGATTGCCTCGGGGGCGAGATCCGCCACCAGCCAACCCCGGGAGCGTCCGAGCACCACCACCAGGCCGCCGATCAAGGTCGAGGAGAGCAGTCCCACCGTCGCCAGGGCGAGCCCGAGGTCTTGGCCGCTCTCGAATCCCAGGGCGGCATAGCTCGCCCCCATCGCTGCGGCGGAGCCATGGCCGCCTTCAAAGGCCACCTCGATCAGGCAGGCCATCACCGGGCTGAAGCCCAGCAGGGGTTGCAGCACCAGCAGCACCACCAACCCCGCCACGACGTACTGACCAAAGGCCAGGACCAAGGCCAGCGCGACGTGGCCGCCGACCGGCTTGAGCACCCCAGCGAGCTTGGGTAAGGGTTTGCCGAGCATCAAGGAGCCGAAGACCAAGGTCAGCAGCACCAAGGGCAGCTGCGCCCAGAGCTCCATCAGGTGTTCGGGCAGCAGCGGGAAGGGGCCCTTGGGGGCCACCAGCAGGCCCAAGACACCGGCCACCAAGGCCTCGGGAATGCCCCAAAGCTGCAACTGCAGCCGCCGGCCGATGGCACGACCGGTCGCCAGGATTCCGGCCAGCACGCCTCCGGCCAGGACCAGCCAGCTGATCCCATCGAAGAGATCAGGGCCCCAGAGTCCCGGCAAAAGACCGTCCATCAGAGGCCGAAGTGCGTCCGGAAGAAGGCTTCCGTGGCCTCCAGCACCTCGATCTGGGTGCTGCCCTTGCGGAACCCGTGGCCCTCCTCTGGAAAGAGGCGCACCTCCACCGGGATGCCCTTCTCGCGTAGGGCTTCGGCCATCCGCTCGGTTTGCTCGGGCGGCACCACGACATCCTCGAGCCCCTGGAAGAAGATCACCGGGCAGCCCATCCGCTCGGCGTGGTTGAGGGGGGAGCGGGCCGCGTAGGTCGCTCGCGCCTCCGGCCACGGGCCGACGAGGCCATCGAGGTAGCGGGCCTCAAAGCGATGGGTGTCCTCAGCGAGGGCGCTCAGGTCGGCCACGCCGTAGCGGCTCGCTCCCGCGCTGAAGCGGTCCGTGAAACAGAGGGCCGCCAGGGTCGTGAAGCCGCCGGCACTGCCCCCCTCGATCGCGACCCGCTGGGGGTGGGCCTGCCCCTGGTCGATCACGGCTTGGGCCGCGGCGGCGCAGTCGGCGACATCGACCACGCCCCACTGGCCGTTGAGCCGTTCCCGGTAAGCCCGGCCGAAGCCCGTGGATCCGCCGTAGTTGACATCGACCACCCCCCAGCCGCGGCTGGTCCAGAACTGGATCGCCAGATTCAGTCCGGTGCGGGCCATCGCGGTGGGTCCGCTGTGGCTTTTCACGAGCAGTGGTGCCTCCCCATGGCCGCCTCCGGCGGGCGGGTAGTACCAGGCTTGGGTGGGCTGGCCGCCATGGCCGTCAAACCACAGTTCTTCGGGTTGGCTGATGGCCTCCGGGGGAATCGGGCAGGGGGCTGCGGCGCGGTGGTTCCACTGGCCGCCCTCCAGCGCGACCTCCAGCAGACCCGAGGGAAGGGTTGGGCTGCTGGCGATGCAGGCCAGCTGTCCGGCCTCGGCGCAGAGTCCCGCCAGGTCGCTGCAGGGTTGCTCAATCGGTTGCCACGACGCGCCGGTGACCTCGCCGAGTTCCCAGCGGCCCTGGCGGCAGGCGATGGCGAGCAGCCGCGTGCCGTCCCAGGCGTGGGTGCTCATGCCAAACACCCACTGGGGCATCGCAAACTCCGCCTCCAGCGTCAGCAGCGGGGCCCAGTTGGGGGTCTCCAAGGGGGCTTGGGTGGCGCCGGACCAGCCCTCCAGATTCCAGAAGCCGCTGCGGTCATTGGCGACCACGAGGTCCTGCCCTGCCCAGATGGGTTGAAAGACCGAAACCGCTCGGGCCTCATCGGGGGAGGCGCCGGCCACCCGTTGGGCCCGGCTGAGCGGACCCGCTCCGTCGACCTCCGCCAACCAGAGGCTGCTGCGCTCCCAGGGCATGGCCGGTTGCTGCCACTCCACCCAGGCCAGCCGCGCTCCGTCGGGGCTCAGGGCGGGGTAGCCACAGAAGTCGGTGGCTTGATGCAGCAGCTGGAGTTCCCCCCCGGCCAGAGGCAGGGCCACCAACTGGTCGATCCCATCGCGCTCGAGGACGCCAATCCAGCGGTCCTGGTGCGGGTCGATCAGGCCGCCCCCCAGGGCTCCCTCGACACGATCCCCTTGCGGCTGGAGCAGCCGCTGCGGTTCAACGCCGGGGTGGTCGAGATCCAGGCGCCAGAGGCTGCGGTCAGCGTCATGGACGAAGACCGCCACGGCCTCCCCGTTGGCCCGGCGGCCGATCGCACAGGCGCCGCCGCCGTACTCATGGACCCGGCAGCGCAGATTCCAGCTCCCGGGGGTGTATTCGCGGGCCTGCTGGCCTGGGGCCGATCGCCCCATCAAGGTGGTGCGTCCTTGTTCGTGTGGTCGCTGCTCCAGCCAATAGAGCGCCCCACCCAACAGCACGGGCTCCTTAAGGCTGGGGGTTTTCCCCAGCACCAGCTCGGCGGAGAGGGGAGTGAGCGTGGCTGGAGGGGTCAGGCTCAACGGAACAGGCCGATCAGGCCTCCTAGAATCGCTGTTCGCAACGCCGTTGAGGACACGTCTTGGCCAATAGCTTCGCCAAGTTGGCGCGCTCGGCTGAGCTCTCGGGACGCCTGCAGGTGTCTAAGGAGCCCATCGAGAATCCTCCCTACGACATCCACAAGCTGGGTGATGAGGCCCTGCGGGAGCCGGCGCGGCGCATCGGCAAGGTGGATGACGCGGTCCGCAAGTTGGCCACCGACATGCTGGTGAGCATGTACGCCGCCAAAGGCATTGGCCTGGCTGCTCCGCAGATTGGTGTGAACCAACAGCTGCTGGTGATCGACCTGGAGCTGGACGATCCAAGCAGCCCGCCCCTGGTGCTGATCAACCCCGAGATCACCTCCGTGGGCGGCGGGCTGTGCACCTACGAAGAGGGTTGCCTGAGCATCCCCGGCGTGTACCTCGATGTGGTTCGCCCCAGCGTGGTGGATGTGAGCTACCGGGATGCCTTCGGCCGCCCCAAGCGGATGAAGGCGGACGGCCTGATGGCCCGCTGCATCCAGCACGAGATGGACCACCTCAATGGGGTTCTGTTTGTGGATCGGGTGACCGACGAGGAGAAGCTCCTCGAGGGTTTGAAGGAAAAGGGGTTTGAACGCTCCGACGTCCACACCATCGCCTGAGCCATTCGTTATGCCGATGAAACCCCTGGCGGGACTCTTCCTTGCCTTGGCCTGCGTTTTGGGTATTGCCGCCACCGGATCGGTGTTTGAGTTGGCCTACGGCGACCCCGAGCTGGGCGTGACCGCCACCGGCACGATCCTGGGCCTGTCCCTGCCCGGCACCTTGATCAGCCTGTTGCTGGCGATCCGGATCAACAAGCCGGCCTGAGGGACTAGCGCCCCTGCAGAGCACTTTTACGATCAGCCCCTGCGAACCCAAGCGAGTCTGTGATTTCTCTGGTCCGAACCCTGGCTGCCCTGCTTCCGGTCGCAAGCCTGATGGCTGCGCCCGTGCAGGCCAAATCGTTGTTTGACGCCGTCGAGGTCGACCAGACCCAATTCGTCATCGTCGCCGCCCCGATTGGGACAGGCGAGCGGGCCCAGCTGAACATCTATGAACAACGCAAGGACACCCGTCCTTGTTTTGCCTTGGTGGAGGAGGGACCTGTGAAGGTCGACCCCCTGCTCTCCAGCTTTGACTTCACCGGGATCTGCAGCCGCTACATCGACGGCAACGGCTACTCGCTGCGGGTTGGTGAGGATGATCTCGCCAGCACCTACCGCATCAGTGTGGTGCGGGAGAAGGGCGACAACGTGCTGATGGCCTTCCCCTCCAAGCCCAGCGCTGGCCCGGAGATGGTGATCGCCCGGACCGGCGGCCATAGCCAAAACACCGATTACTTGCTGCTGCAGCCCGAATCCGGCTGGAAGCTGATGCGCCGCCAGTTTGGTGGTCGCAACCTCGGTCACATCTACATCTATCGGGACAGCTGGCCGGTGGCTGAGCAGCCGGCGACGGATTCCGCGGTCCCTGGTCTCTGGTAACCCTTTCCCCTTCGCTTGGGATGGGGTGGAGAGCGCTTGCTACCATCTTCAAACTGCAAAATTCCTAGATCGGTTTTATGACCCAGGTCACCGTCGGCGAGAACGAGGGCATTGAGTCGGCACTGCGCCGCTTCAAGCGCCAGGTCTCCAAGGCCGGGATCTTTGCCGATCTCAAGCGTCTGCGTCACCACGAGACCCCCGTCGAGAAGTACAAGCGCAAGGCCCAGCAGCGCCGCCGCCGCCGCTGAGCTTCGCCCTCAGAGCAACCCCTTCAGCGGGAATCGGTAGAAACACCGATTCCCGCTTTTTTTGTGGCTACCAATGATGGAGAAGGTCTCCATTGAGGTGCGCTGTGAAGCAGTTGTTCAGTGCCATCAACCGCTGGTTTGGCAAGAGCGTGGGCAATGCCTTTGGCAATCCTCTTGAGGAGCGCCAACACCAGCCCCCCAACGTGGGCGTGCAGCCTTATCGGGATACGCCGCCCCACAAGCACTAGGGCGCAAAGCTGCGGTAGGTGAGGGCTTCGGCCACCGCTGAGCTCCCAACCCGCACGTCGCCATCGAGATCGGCAATGGTTCGGGCCACGCTCAGCAGCTGTTGACCGCTGCGGGCGGAGAGGGCCCGGACCGCCATGGCCTGCTCCCAGAGGCTGAGGGCGCCTTCGCTCAGCTGAGCCCGCTCGCGCAGATCGCGGGCGTTCAGCTTGTGGTTATTGGTCCCTGGCGGATTGCGCTGGACCATTCGCGCGCGTGCCGCTTGGATGCGCTGGGCGACGCAGGCCGTCGATTCCGGGGGTGCGAGGGGGCCGCCTTCCCCGTAGCCCTGCCGCAGGATCTTGGCCGGAACCCGTTGCATGACCACTTGCAGGTCGATGCGATCGAGCAAGGGGCCTGAGAGACGCCCCCAATAGCGCTGGCGTTCGGAGCTGGTGCAGCTGCAGTCGTGCTCCAGGTCGCCGTACCAGCCGCAGGGGCAGGGGTTGGTGGCCGCCACCAGGCAGATGCAGCAGGGGTAGTGCAATGGCTGTTGCGCCCGGCCCAATCGGAGCGTGCCCTGCTCGAGCGGTTGCCGCAGTTGGTTGAGGACATCCCGGCGGAATTCCCCGAGTTCATCCAGAAAGAGCACGCCGCGGTGGGCGAGGGCCAATTCCCCCGGTCGCGGTGTGCGGCCGCCTCCCACAAGGGCGGCGCTGGAGCAGCTGTGGTGCGGGCTGCGGAAGGGGCGCGCGCCGATCAATCCGCTCTGCTGCTCCAGTTCTCCGGCCACGGAATAGAGCTGGGTGATCTCCAGTTGCTCCGGGGGGCTCAGGGGTGGCAGCAGACCAGCCAGGCTCTGGGCGAGCAGGGTTTTGCCGCTGCCGGGAGGTCCCACAAGCAGGAGGTGATGGCCCCCGGCCGCGGCAATTTCCAAGGCACGGCGGCCGTGGGCCTGGCCCTGCACCTCCTGCAGATCGACGGGGGTGTTCCTGGGCCTTGGAGCAGGAACGCGAAGCGGGAGCGGCTTGGCGGTGTAGCTCGGCTGCAGGGCCTCGATCGCTTGGTTCAAGCTGGCGGCCGGCCGGACCTCAAGGCCCTCCACCAAAGCGGCTTCGGCCCCATTGGCCTCGGGCACCAGGAGGGCCCGGGCTCCGGCCTGGTGGGCAGCTAAGGCGATCGAGAGGGCGCCGCGGATGGGCCGCAACTGGCCATCGAGGCCAAGTTCGCCGCAGCACCAGATC
>JAAZUZ010000011.1 GCA_018623875.1 Synechococcus sp. HW_metabat.21 | reverse complement strand
AATCACCCTGTTGCTGGTCTTTGGCCCGCTTGTGCTCGGCTGGGCCGGCTTTTTGGCCTGGCAGTGGTTTAAGCGCCGCTTGGTGACCTGTCCGGCCTGCGGCACGCCCAGCGTGGGCTCTGCCGTTTGTCCGGCCTGCGGCGCTGACCTGACCCAGGTGCGCCCCGCTGGCTCAGCGGCCAAGCCCGTCGATGCCCCTGCCAGTGATGCGGTTGTCGATGTTCAAGTGAAGGACGTCACGGACCAGTAGTCAGCCTTCCGCCGTTCGGGCCATTTCGGCGAGACGGCGCTCCCGCAGGAACAGAAAGAAAGGGGCCGCGAAGGCAAAGGCGATTGTGCCGGCACTGAGCAGGACGATCCAGAGATGCCGCATCTGCAGGCGACGACTCTCGACGATCATCCAGACCGTGATCGCCGACGCTCCAACGAGCAAGTCACGGGAGAGGGACTCCGCGGCTGGATTGGCGTTGGCCAAGGCGATGAACTGGGCCAGGTCAAAGCTGGAGCCGTATTGCCGCATGAACTCCAGATTGGAGAGCCAGGGCAGCACACCCCCCGCCACCGCCAGGGCGAGATAAACCCAGGCCAGCCAGGGTTGCTGAACGGGTTTGGCGGTCATCGCGGTCTCTAGGAGCTGATTGCCTCCCATTCGACCACTTCCTGGGCCACCTGCTCGAGAACGACTTGGCAGCGGGCCGCATAGGCCTCGGCACGGCGATACAGCCCGGCCATCTCCTCCACCTCCAACTCCGCCGATTGCAACTTGGCCAAGGTGAGCTCCAGAGCCGTGTTGGCCTCCTGGTAGCTCAGCTGCTCAACCTCCTTCTGCCACTGGTCGGTCTCAGCGGCCTTGCTCTTGCTGGGGGGCTTTCTGCGTTTGGGCTGGGGCTTGCTCTCGGTCATTGCATCAGGGTTGGGCGCTCACCTGCTCCACCACCGCCTCGATCTTGCCGTCTACCAGTTCCAGGCGGAGGGACTCTCCCTTTTTGCTCTGGCTGACGGAGCGCAGCAGGGAGCCGTCGGCCTTGCGCACCAACGAGAAGCCGCGTCTGAGTAGCCGTTGCGGCGAGAGAGCTTCGAGCAACTGCAATCGTTGCTTCAGCCTGCTGCGCTCCTGCTCCAGCAGTTGTTTGGGGTGGCATTGGCTCAGCCTCTGGCGCTGTAGCTCGAGCCGTTGCTGCCCCTGCTGGAGGCGATGCAGCATCAGCTGACGCACGATGGCCAGACGGTGCTGGAGACCTTGGGCCAAGGCCTCGCGATCCGGCAGCAGGGCCACGATCGCAGCGGTTGGGGTCGCTGCCCGGTAGTCGGCCACAAGATCCGCCACGGTGGTGTCGTCCTCATGGCCCAGGCCGGTCACGACCGGAATCGGACTGGCCGCCAGATCCCGGGCCAGGTCCTCGTCATCGAAGACCGCCAGATCTTCCCGGCTGCCGCCCCCCCGAGCCAGGACGATCGCTTCAATCTGGGCGTCCGCGCTGCGTTCGATCACCTCGGCCAGGCGCTCTCGAATCGTGCCGGCCACCATTCCCTGCACGGGGATCGGGACGACGTGGACCGTGGTCGCCGGCCAGCGCTCCTGGGCCGTGCGCAGCATGTCCGCCAGGGCGGAGCTGGGCACGCTCGTCATCAGGGCAATCGCCGCGGGCATCTCCGGCAGGGCCCGCTTGCGCTCGGCCGCCAACAGGCCCTCGGGCTCCAGCACGGCGCAGACCCGCTCGAACTGCCGCAGCACCGCGCTAAGGGCCGGGCGGATGTCCAGGATCTGAACGCAGAGGTTGGCGCGGCTGGCCCAGAAGTTGAGCTTGCCGACCACAAGCACCCCATCTCCTTCTCGGGGCTGGTAGCTCAGTCGCTCCCGCTGGGACGACCAGACGACCCCAGAGATCGAGGCCGATTCATCGACCAGGGTCAGCCAGAGGTGCCCCTTTTTCAGCTGGGGCCGTGAAACGGTGGCCTCGAGCAGAAAGCGGGGCGCAAAGCCACGCTCCAGCAGCGAGCCAATCGCTTGGTTGAGTTCCGCGACGCTGTAGCGCGGAATGCCGGAGTCGCTCTTCAACACGGGCTCAGGCGCGCGGGAGCATCAGCGCTCCAGTTGGCGGTAGCAGCTCCACCAGTAGAGGCAGACCAGGGCGCCGACCACGCTCAGGCCCAAGCCAATCGGGTTCTGCAGGTTGAACAGGGCAATCGTCGTCAGCACGACAGCTGAGCTGAGCAGGCGGGCACCGTCCCGGCGATTTTTGGCGTAGAAGCGGGCCAGGACTCAGCAGATCGCACAACCGCAGCCAGTTTGGCCCACCGATAGCGTTGGCGCGCCTTTGGCCGCGTGCCTTGTGACCTCCCCTCGAGCGCGTCTGCAAAGTCAGCTCTCCGCACCGCTGCCGGAGCACCCGGAACTGGTCCTGGTGACGGACCTCGATGGCACCCTGCTCGGGGGACCTAGCGAGGAGCGCCGGGCTTTCTATCGCTGGCTGGCCGAGCAACGGGAGCGCGTTCTCCATGTCTTCTGCACCGGCCGGGATCTTGGCGCCATTGCCCAGGTGCTGGGTGAGGACGAACCGTTGGGGCTGGCCGCCCCCCACCTCGTCATTGGTGACGTCGGTTGCACCGTGGCCTGCGGCTCCTCGCTGCTGCCGGTCCCCCTCGCGGTCGATCCGATTGAGCAGCGCTGGCAAGCCCTCGAACCGCGGCTGCGGACCCTGTTGGCTGGGCAGCCCGGGCTTGAACTGCAGCCGCTGAGCTCCAATCGCCGCCTGGCCTTCTATGTGGATCTTGAGCAGTTCAACCAGGATCTGATCCCGGTCATTGAGGCGGAGGGGGCCACGGTGGTGCTCTCTGACAACCGCTATTTCGATGTGCTCCCCGGCGGGGTGAACAAGGGAACCACCCTGCTCTCGCTGCTGGAGTGGCTGGAGGCCGATCACGCCACGGTGGTCACGGCCGGGGACACCCTCAACGATCTGGCCATGTTTGAAACCGGCCTCAAGGGCGTCATGGTCGGCAACGCCGAACCGGCCCTGGTCGAGCAGTTGCCCCGCCTCTCGGGCATCTACTACGCCCAAGGCCACGGCTGCCAAGGGATTGCCGAGGGGCTGCGCCACTTTGGCTTTGGCCACCTCTGGGCGGCTTAGCGCTGCTGCTTCTCCAGGCGTTTCTTGGTGAGGGCCGTCGCCGTCGCCTGGGCCGGATCTTCCGGCCAGGGATGGCGGGGGTAGCGGCCCCGCAGGTCCCGCCGGACGTCTTTGTAAGCCCCTGCCCAGAACCCGGCGAGGTCCTGGGTGATCGCGGCGGGCCGACCGGCCGGCGAGAGCAACTGCACCGTGACCGGCAGGTGTCCGCGCAGCACCGTGGGGGTGGTGGCCGCACCAAAGAGCTCCTGCAGCTTCACGGCGAGCACCGGGGTTCCGTCCGTGTAATCCAGGAACGCCTCGCGGCCGGAGGGAATGGCCAACCGCGTTGGTAGCAGGGTCTCCAGCTCCTGACGCAGGGACCAGTCCAGTCCACTCCAAAGGGCCTCGCAGAGGTTGAGGTCCTGCAAGTCCTGGCGGGAGCGCAGGCCGTCCAATTGATCCCCCAGCCAGCGTTCGGGATCCGCCTGGAGGGCCGCATCGCTGCGGTCGGGCCAGGGTTCCCCTAGTTCCCGGTGGGCCAGGCAGAGCCGCTGCTGCAATTGCCGTGCGGCCTTGCTCCAGGGCAGGGCCTCCAGCCCCAGATCGGCCAGGCCCTCCAATAGGGCGACCCGCAGGGCTTGTTCGGGGGGATCCCGCAGGGGGCGGCGTTCCAGGGTGAGGGCCCCCAGTTGCAGGCACTCCTCGGCTTTGACTCGCCCTTGGGCCGGATCCCAGCTCACCGCCTGCTGGCGTTCGCCCTGCTCCTGCGCCAAGTGCTCGAGGCTGCTTTTCGGAAGCGCCAGGGCCAGGTGAATCCGGCAGTCACTGCCGCCCCCATCGGCATGGGCAATGGCCAAGGCCTCGCTGCCCCAGAGGGGATCGCCGGGATGCAGCTCCGCCCCACGGCCTGAGCGGAGCTGGTAGCGGCCGGGCGTACCGGGGCGCTGCAGGCTGACCCGTTCGGGGTAGGCATGGGCAATGAGTTCCGCGCAGAGCACGGCCTCATCGCCAGGCGCTTCCGGTTTGGGCTGAGGGGAGCCCGCTTTCATGCCCTTGAGCTGGCGCTCCAGTTGGGCCTGCAGCTGTTGGATGGTGCGGCGGCGATGGTCACGGCCGCTCTGCCGTAGCCAATCCAACCGGCGCAGCAGGTCGCAGCCGGCCTCATCGAGCCGCAACGGGTCCCGTTCGCTGAGCAGGGCTGCCAGGGCACAACCCAGGCTCGGGACGCCCAGGTCCCGTGACTGCAGCAGGACTTGTCCCAGCCGGGGATGAACCCCGAGTTGGCTCAGTTGGCGGCCATGGGCGCTGAGTTGCCCCGCCCCGTTCAGGGCCCCTAGCTGCCGCAGCAGGTCCTGCCCCTCAATGAGGTGGGGCCGCGGGGGTGGCTCCAGCCAGGGCAGCTCTTCGCCCAGGCCCGCTCCCCATTGGGCCAGTTGCAGCACCAGCGGGGCTGGGTCGGCCTCCAGCAGGGCTGGAGGGTCAAAGGTGGGGCGCCGCTGCTGTTCGGCGGGACTCCAGAGGCGAATCGCTCGCCCTGGCCCCAGGCGTCCGGCCCGTCCAGCCCGTTGTTCAGCGCTGGCCTGGCTGGCGGGCAGGGTGACCAGGCTCTCCATGCCGCTGGCGGGATCAAAGCGGCTGCGGCGGCTGAGCCCGCTGTCGATGACGAGCGTCACCCCCGCAATGGTCAGGGAGCTTTCGGCAATGGCCGTCGCCAAAACCACCTTCCCCGCTGTGCTGCGGCTGGCGTGGATCGCCCGGCTTTGCTCCCCCAGGGGCAAATTGCCGTGCAGGGGACAGATCTCCAGGTCCTCGGACCAGCTGGTGCGGGCGATCGCCTCTTGGCACTGCTGAATCTGGCGTTGCCCCGGCAAGAAGACCAGGACCGTTTCGTGGTCCTGGCGTTGGTCGAGCCACTGGGCCTCTAGGGCTCGCACCACTTGGGTCGCCAGGGTTTCGCGCTCCCGGGCCGGTTGGTGCTGGATGGCCACCGGGAAGCTCCGCCCTTCGCTGGTGAGCAGCGCCGCCTCCGGGAGTTGTTCGCGAAGGGGCTGGAGGTTCAGCGTGGCTGACATCACCAGGAGGCGCACCTTCGGAGCAATCAGTGTGCGGGCCTCCCGCAGCAGAGCAAGGGCGAGATCCGCTTCGCTGCGGCGCTCGTGGAATTCATCGAAGATCACGCAGGCCACCCCTTCCAGGCTGGGGTCGGACTGCAGTTGCCTCAGGAAGAGGCCATCGGTCAGGACCTCGACCCGGGTGGCCGCCGACACGCGGCTTTCCAGACGCACCCGATAGCCGACCCGTTCGCCGACGGCCTCTCCAAGGCTGCTGGCCAGGCGCTCGGCCGCGGCTTTGGCGGCCAAGCGACGCGGCTCCAGCATCAAGATGCGGCCGCTCTCCGCCGGCCACGCCTCCAGCAGTGCGAGGGGAACGCCCGTGGTTTTTCCCGCCCCTGGTGGAGCCTGCAGGAGCAACGTGCCGCCTGGCCCGAGCTGCTGCACCAGGTCAGGCAGCAGCGGCTCAATCGGAAGCGGCACGGTGGCTGGTTCGGGGCTCAGCGCACGTGGCGCGCGCCATCGACCGGGTGATAGAGCTCGCCGGTCAGTTCCTCGTAAACGATGGCCGGCAGGCCGGTCTCGAACATCGTTTGCAGGGCTTCTTTGAGATAGGGGTTCCAGCCGCCGGTGTTGACCTTGCCGTGACGCACCGTCCAATCCCAGGTGCCCTGAAGATCGCGGGGGATCCGTCCCTCGCGGTCGCGGCGGGCCACGAGGTCCTGGGACTCAACCAGTCCCACCAGGATGGGGTCCTTGCCGTAAGCGGGGGTCAGGATCAGTTCCAGGCGAACGGGATCCTCTTTCACCAACTTGAGCTGGAAGCGCGGGGGCAGCTTGATGGCCTTGAGCACAGCAGCCACGATCCGGGTTCTTTGCTCCACTCGGCCTCCGCCAACGTTCACAAGCACCCACTGGTTGTACCAGCTGGAGGGGCCAAGCGGGCTGCCTTGGGGTCGTTCAAGCAGGCGGGCTAGTCGTCGTCCTCGCCAAAACGAACCGTCAGCAGGTCGTCCTGGGTGAGTTGCCCGTCTTGATCGAGGAGCTCGGGATGAATCGTCAGACGGCCGGTGCGATCGCCTTGCGGGCTGCGGTTTTGATCGCCCGGGCGCGGCACCGCCGAGTAGCCGCGGGCCATGATCCGGAAGGCCTGCCAGAGCAGGCCGATGAAACAGGCGCCATAGACCAGCGGCAGCAGCTTGCTGGCGACCAAACCGAGAGCAGGTGTGGCGGCGAGCATGGACATGCCAATCGCACGATTTGACCATCATCGCGTGCGCCCCGGTGGTTGCGCGGTTTGAAGCGTTCTGCTTACGGTTTCGCAGATTTGCTCGTGATCGGATGGCTGGCGTAGCGGCACGGACGGCCGGCCTTCTGCTGGCGAGCAGTGGTGGTGTGCTCTTGGCGGGTCTGCCGCCGGTGGTCGCCCAAAGCGCCCCCGCCCCGGCGATCACACGCCAATCGTTTGTGGCCGAAGCGGTCAAGCGCAGCGGTCCGGCGGTGGTCACGATCGACACGGAGCGCACCGTCGTGGTCCCCGGCGGGGCCCTGGTGACCCCCTTCCCGTTCAACGACCCCAGGCTGCGGCAGTTCTTCGGGCTCTCCCCCGGGGGCGGGGCGACCCGCATTCCCCCCTCCCAGCGGATCGAGCGGGGCCAGGGCAGCGGAGTCCTGTACGACGCCTCCGGCCTGCTGCTCACCAATGCCCACGTTGTGGAGGGCAGCACGCGCGTCATGGTGGGCCTCCCCGACGGCCGGCGGGTCGAAGGGGAGGTGGTGGGCAGTGACGAGGTCACGGATCTAGCGGTGGTGCGCCTGAGCGGACCGGGGCCTTGGCCCGTGGCTGCCCTAGGCGATTCCGATGCCCTGCAGGTGGGGGAGTGGGTGATCGCCGTGGGCAATCCCTTTGGGCTGGATCAGACCGTGACCTTTGGGATCGTCAGCAGCCTCAACCGCAACGCGGCGGCTCTGGGGATCACCGATAAGCGCCTGCAACTGATCCAGACGGATGCGGCCATCAACCCCGGCAATTCCGGTGGGCCGTTGCTGAACGCCGACGGCGAGGTCATTGGTATCAACACCCTGGTGCGCTCCGGTCCTGGGGCGGGCCTGGGCTTTGCCATTCCGGTGAATCAGGCCCGTTCGGTGGCCGAGCAGTTGGTCACCACTGGCAAGGTCAGCCACGCGATGATCGGGGTCGCCCTCGAGCCGGTGACGGATGGCTCAGGGGCGAAAGTGCGCAGCGTGATGCCCGCTGGACCCGCCGCCCGGGCTGGGGTCCAGGCCGGCGATGTGATCGTGGCAGCGGCGGGACAGGCGGTGGCGGATCCGTCGGCCTTGATTCAGGTGGTCAGCCGCCAGGGCGTTGGGCGGCCCTTGCGGCTTGCGCTGGAGCGGGATGGCCGAATCCTGGAGATCAGCGTGACCCCCGTTGAGCTCTCGACCTTGATGAAGCGCTAGGGCTTCATTGCTGCTCGCGCAGGACCTCGACGCATTGGGTGACGCATTCGCCGTCATCCACGGAGCAGGCCGTGATGCATTCGAAGTAGCTGCTCACCGGGTCGCTCTCCTTGCGCGCTGGAGCGGCGCCGTGGCTGGAGCGAAAGGCCGATGGCGTCGTGTTGAACAGGGGGTCCATGGCCGGCTCTCGATGGGCCTAGACAGCCTATGCATAACTTGTCGATAACCCCTAGAAGAATGAGTCTTCTTGCCTAGGGCAATGTGAAGTTTCTGCGTTAGGTATTTATTCGATCTCGCCTCTGTTCTTTGTTGCCAGTTTCCTGTTAGGCAGCGGATTTTCGGGCCGCCTCCTTGGCTTTTTGTTTGTCGCGTTTGGCCTTGCGTTTGGCCTCCTGTTCGGCGGCCTGTCGGGCGGCTTCGGCGGCGGCGGCCTCCTCAGCTTTCTTCTCGCGGTAGTAGGCGTAATCGCCGCGATAGACCACCAGTTCGCCGTCGCGGATTTCGACGATCTTGTTGGCGACTTGGGAGACGAAATAACGGTCGTGGCTGACCACCAGCGCCGCCCCTTCGTAGTCCCTCAGGGCGTTCTCCAGCATCTCCTTGGCGGGGATGTCGAGGTGGTTCGTTGGCTCATCCAGCACCAGCAGATTGCAGGGGCTGAGCAGCATCAGGGCCAGGGCCAGGCGGGCCTTCTCACCGCCGCTGAGCTTGCCGACTTCTTTGAAGACCGCGTCATTGCTGAAGCAGAAGCTGCCCAGCAGGGATCGCACCTGGGTTTGGGTCCAGTCCGGTACGGCCTCGAACATGGTGTCGATCACCGTCTTGCTCAGATCCAAGGCTTCGGCTTGGTTCTGCTCGAAGTAGCTGGCGATCACGTTGTGCTCCCCCAGCTCGGCTGAGCCCTCCTCGGGGGTCTCGATGCCCATGACCAGCCGCAGCAGGGTGGATTTTCCTGCTCCATTGGGGCCGACAAAGGCAATCCGGTCCCCCCGTTCAATCTCGAGGTTGGCCCCTAAAAAGAGGATCTGCTCGCCGTAGCTGTGGGTCAGGTCCTTGATCTCAGCGATCAGCCGGCCGCTGCGTGGCGCGGGCGGGAACTGGAAGCGCGGACCGCTGACGCTCTCGATCGGGGCCTCGATCCGCTCCACCTTGTCGAGCAGCTTCTCGCGGCTCTTGGCCTGGGTGGATCGGGTGGCGCTGGCGCGGAAGCGGTCGATGTAGGCCTGTTGGGTGGCGAGTTCCTTCTGTTGCCGCTCAAAGGCCGCCTGGCCGGCTTCCCGCTCCAGCGCTTTCTGCTCGAGGTGGTTGCTGTAATTGCCCAGGTAGCTGCGGGAGACGCCCCGTTCGGTCTCGACGATTTGGTTGCAGACACGATCGAGGAAGGCCCGGTCATGGCTGATGACCACCAGGGGACAGGTCTGGCCGATCAGGTAGTCCTCGAGCCATTGGATCGTCTCGACGTCCAGGTGGTTCGTCGGTTCGTCCAGCAGCAGCAGGTCCGGCTCCTGGAGAAGCACCTTGCCCAGGGCAATCCGCATCTGCCAGCCGCCCGAGTAGTCCGCCACGAGCTGCTCGGCCCCCTCCGGGGTGAAGCCGATGGTGGGAAGCAGCTTGTCGATGCGGGCATCGAGCTCATAGCCATGGAGGCCCTCAAATCGGCTTTGCAGCCGGCCGAGTTCATGGATGAGCTTGTCGAGGTGATCGGGGTCGCTTGCGGCCTTCTCGGAGGCCATCTCCTCTTCCACCTGCCGTTGGCGGTTGAGCACCTCGGCGGCCTCGCCGAAGGCCTGGAAGAGCTCCTGACGCACCGTGCGCGTCAGATCGACGTCAAATTCCTGTTGGAGGTAGACGATGCGGGGTTCCCCCTGCTTCACCACCTGCCCACTGCTGGGCTCCTCTAGCCCAGAAATGATCCGCATCTGGGTGGATTTGCCGGCGCCATTCACGCCGACCAGACCAATGCGGTCGCCGGCTTTCACCTCCCAGGTGACATCCCGGAGCACCTCGCCCGTGGGATAGATCTTGGAGACGCGTTCGAGGCGGAGCAAGGCGGTAGCGGTAGAGGGCGCCGGTTCGGGCTCACGCCCTGGGTCGTACCAGCATCATCTCCCTCCGGCCGATTCCGGTCCGACCCGCCCGGCAGACTGGAGCTTCCTGACTGCCTAGACCGTCATGGTCAAGCGACTCGAGCAGGTGGCGGCCCTGGTGGTGGCCGCAGGCCTCGCGATCGTCAGCTACTGGCTGTTTTTCAGTTGGATGGGCGAAGACCGCCGTCCCCAGCGCAACCGCTCAGAGTCCGCCGCGGGCCTTGAGCAGCCACTGCTTGGTGTCGGGATCCTCGACGCTCGCCAGATGGGCTTTGACGTCGTCTCGACTGACGGGCAGCCCCCAGCTGGATCCCAGGTCACAGATGCGACTCAGGGTGCCTGAAGGGTCCTGCAGGGCTTGCCGGAATAGCTCCTGGGTGAGGTCGTGGTCGCTGCGGATGCGCTCGTAGAGCGCGGGGGCATTGCCGGAACTCATTGATTCTTCGGCCGGTCCCTCTCACCCTATGGATGGCATCGCTTCTTGCCGATCCTTCGCGACGGAAGTTGATCTCAGTCCCGCTGGCCTTCACGCCCCGGAGGATCCGCGCAGAGGCCCAGCACGGAGGGGCGGCGGGCTCCCGTGACCGAGGTCAGCGAACCACTCACGCCCCGGGCGTGCCACCAGGCGAGTAGGGCAAAGGCGAGGGCTTCGCGATCGCTCTCGGCGATGCCGAGCTCCGCCAGGGGGCGCAGGCGTAGGCCGCGGCAGCGGCGCCGCAGTTCAGCCATCAAGGTGGTGTTGCGCGCGCCGCCCCCGGCCACGAGCAGTTCCAGAGGCGGTGTCCCGTGCTGCAAATCCTGGGCGACCACCGCGGCGGTGAAGCCCGTCAAGGTGGCGAGGGCATCGGCGGGTTTGGCCGGATCCATCTCCAGCAGGCGGCGCTGGAGATCGGCGGCGCCAAAGAGCTCCCGGCCTGTGGATTTGGGGGGGCGGCCCTGGACATAGGGCTCCTGCAGCCAGCGGGCGATCAGAGCCTCATCGGCTTGGCCCTTGGCCGCCCAGGACCCGCCCGCATCAAAGCTCTGGGCGCCCTGGCTGAAGTGCTGAACCGCGAGATCCAGCAGCGTGTTGGCAGGGCCGCAGTCCCAGCCGAGTACCGCCGCGCCCCGTTCGGGCCCGGAGCAGGGCGGCAGCAGGGTCAAGTTGGCAATGCCCCCCAGGTTCAGCAGGGCTCGCCAGCCGCCAATGGGGGGCAGTAGGGCGGCATCCGCGGCGGGCACGAGGGGCGCCCCTTGGCCGCCCAGGGCGAGGTCAGCGGCGCGGAAGTCAAAGACCACAGGCCGGCCTAGCCGGTGGGCCAAGCGCTGCGCATGCAGCAGTTGCCAGCTGTTGCCGGCTCGCTCAGGGCTGGGGGGACGGTGCCAGAGCGTCTGGCCGTGGCAGCCCACCCGCTCAGCGCTCCCCTCCGGATCGCAGGCCAGGGCCGCCTCGGCCTGCACGTCAGTGAGAGCTTCGCCGAGCTCCAGCAGGTCCGCTGCGGTGGTGGGCTGTCCCTGGCCGACCGCCACGATCTGATCGCGCAAGGGGGCTGGGTAGGCCACCGAGGCTCGGCCGTGGATCTGCCAGCGGGGCCTCCGGAGCGGTCCGTGGAAGCTGGCGAGCACCGCATCAACGCCATCGGCGCTGGTGCCGCTCATCAGTCCCAAGACCCGCATCGCCCAGCAAAAAGCCCCCGGGAATTCTCCCGAGGGCTCGCGCCTCTGACGAGGGGTTAGCGACTCACTGTCACTTGTTGGGCTGCGGGGTCATGCGCAGGTAGGGCTTGATCTCGGTGACGCCCTTGGGGAACTTGCCGCGGGCTTCGTCCGTGGGGATCGAAGGCACCACGACGCAGTCCTGACCGTCGGTCCAGTTCACCGGTGTGGCGACTTGGTGGTTGTCGGTGAGTTGCAGGGAGTCGATCACCCGAAGGATCTCGTTGAAGTTCCGGCCAGTGCTGGCGGGGTAGGTGATCTGCAGGCGCAGCTTCTTGCTCGGGTCGATGATGAACACCGAGCGCACCGTCAGGTTGTTGAGCGACTTGGGATGGATCATCCCGTAGAGATCGCTCACCTTCTTGTCTTCGTCGGCGAGGATCGGATAGTCAACGGTGGTCTTCTGGACCTCGTTGATGTCGCAGATCCAGCCCTTGTGGCTCTCGGCGGAATCGACGCTCAGGGCAATGGTTTTGACATTGCGCTTGTCCCATTCCGCGCGCAGGCGGGAGACCTCACCGAGTTCGGTGGTGCAGACCGGGGTGTAGTCAGCGGGGTGGGAGAACAGCACAACCCAGCTGTCACCAGCGAAGTCGTAGAGGTTGATCGGACCCAGCTGGGAGTCCTGGGTGAAATCGGGAACGGTGTCGCCGAGCTGCAGAGGCATGGCCGTGGCCAGTTGGTGGAGCCGATCGTGGCATATCCGCCCGGGGCCTTGACGGACTTCAGGCGAAGAGGCTGCCCTTGAGGTGTTCCAGGCCCAGCCCACCGGTGGCGGAGACGAACAGCACCTCGGGGTCCAGGGCTTTGGCCTGATCGATCGCTCCGGCGGGGCAGCGGTCGATTTGGTTCGCGATTAGCTGCCGGGGCACCTCGCTGCCCAGCTCATCGAGAATCGTGTTGACGGTGCGCAGCTGCTCGCTCCAGGCGGGATCGGAGAGGTCGACCACGAGCAGCAGCCGATCGGCATCCAGGGTCTCCTCCAGGGTGGAGCGGAAGGCTTCCACCAGTGGGGGCGGCAGGTCGCGGATGAAGCCCACCGTGTCCGTCAGGAGCAAATGGGCCGGCGCACCCCCCTGTGGATTGGGCTGCACGATGCGCCGGGTCGTCGGATCCAGGGTGGCGAAGAGCTTGTTCTCCGCCAGCACCGCCTCCTGCTGCGGTGCCTTACTCAGGGCGTTCAGCAGGGAGCTCTTGCCGGCGTTCGTGTAGCCCACCAGGGCTAAGCGCCGTTGGGAACGCCGGTTGCTACGGAGCCGAGCCCGGTGTTCCCGGAGCTTCTGCACATCCCGCTGCAATTTGTCGATGCGGCGGGCAATGGCCCGCCGGTCTTTCTCCAGCTGGGTCTCCCCGGGGCCGCGGGTGCCGATTCCGCCCCCTTGGCGGGAGAGCGAGAGGCCACGGCCGGCGAGCCTGGGCAGCCGGTAGCGCAGCTGCGCGAGTTCCACCTGGAGACGCCCGGCGGCACTGGCAGCCCGCTGGGCAAAGATGTCGAGGATCAGCTCACTGCGGTCGCTCACGGGCAGCTCGAGCCGTGCCTCCAGCGTTCTGGCCTGGGCTGGGGTGAGTTCCCGATCGGTCACCACCAGCGAGGCCCCCAGCCGCCGGGCTTCCAGGGCCGCCTCCTGCACCTTGCCGTCGCCCCAAAGGTTCTGGCCGGTGCGGTTCGACTGACGCTGCACCACCAGGCCCAGGGGCTTGGCCCCCGCACTGCGCACGAGGCCTTCGAGCTCGGCGATTTCGCGGCGGGCCGCCTCTGGATCACTGGGGCTGAGCACCAGCAGCAGCACCTGCTCGATCCCAGGTGTTGCTTGGGCCTGCGTGGGCTCACGGGTCTCCGGCGGAGCCAACGCACAGAGGGCCGCTAGATCGCCCTCCTCCAAGCTCCGCCAGGGGCAGTGGGGATCGCTGCTTGGGCTGAAGGCCGCGGCGGGCCAGCGGCCGCCGGCCTGGGGGGTGTGGCCGAAGCGCAGCCAAAACCCTGGTTGCAGGTCGAGACCCACGACGGCTTCATGGCCATGGGGCTCCAGGTGCTTGGCCCGGCCGACGCAGGTGATCAAGCGCAGGGCATTGCCCTGCCGGCGCGGGCCTCCCGGCAGGCGCTCGAGCAGTCGTCCCGATTGCTCGAGGGGGCCGACCCAGAGCAGACGGCAGAGGCCCCGTTCATCAAGAACCAGGCTCAGGGGCAAATTCAGCTCCGCGCTTTCGGCCGCCAGGCGCTGCAGGCTGATCCAGTCGACCCCAGAGCTCTCCGGGTGACGCCGGTGGCTCAGCCGCTCCAATCGCCTGGTTTGAGCGGGCCGCAATCCAGCGGTGCGGCCCATCAACGCGGATTGCTTCAAGGGGTGCCGTTCGGTTTCGGGCGCTTGATCAGCAGGCAGCGGATGCCCGCGGCGGCTGCACTGGCTTCATCCTCCGGGCTGTCTCCGATGTGCCAGACCTGATCGGCGTTAAGCCCCAGTTGCTCAAGCGCCGTCTGCAGCGGCAAGGGACTGGGCTTGGCGGCCCCGACCACCGAGGAGACCACCACCGCATCCAGCAGGGGGCTGAGCTCGAGTGCGTCCAGCAGGGTCAGCAGCCGCTGATCGAAGTTGCTGACCACCGCCAGCTTCAAGCCCCGCTGCTTCCAGCGCTGCAGGTTTGCGGCCACATCGGGATAGACCAGCCAGGGTTCCGCGCCGGCGAAGTGCTGGAAGAGGGTTCTGCCGAATCCGTCTGGCAACGGACCGTCGTGGCCGCAGGCTTGGAAAACCTGTTCCACCAGATCGGTCCACCACTGTTCTTCCGCCTGGGCGAGCTCCTCTCCGCTCAGCGTGGGGAAGGCCAGCTCCGGAGCCTGGCGAAAGAGGCCCGCGAACACGCCATTGATCGCCTCGGGGGCGACCTCCAGCCCAAAGTCCTGGGCGATGGCGGCGTAGCTCTCCCCGACGGATTGGCGCAGGCCAATCAACGTGCCCATGGCGTCGAGCAGCAGGCCGCTGGGCCGGGTCACAACCACTTCGCCAGCCAACCACCGGCCACCTTCAGCTGCTGGGGCAGGCCAGGCATCCGTGCCAGGTAGGCCAGGCGCCGCAGTTGAAAGGCTGCGGGGCCGGCGAGGGTGACTCCCATGCCCGTCAGGCTGGCTTGGCCAATCCCGAGTCCCATCATTTCCCCCAGATCGTTCCAGATGAAGTTGTCCAGGGGTGCACCGATGCGCAGGCGTTGCAGGTTGCGGGCAATGCAGCTGGCCTGCTGATAGGCCACCTGGGCATTGGCGGGATAGAGGGCGCCGGTTGGATGTTCCCCGCTGGGGTCCGGGCAGGCCGCGGCATCCCCAAGGACAAAGAGGTCCTCGCTGCCCTCCACCTGAAGCGAGGGCGTGCAGCGCAGCCGACCCCGCGGGTCGAGGGGGAGGGGCGGCTCCAGGTCCGGCACGCTGGCGGCCAAGCCGGCGGTCCAGATCACGCCATCGCAGCGCAGGGTCTCCACGCTGGTCGTGCCATCCCCGAGGCGCTGCAACTGCAGTCCGCTGGCTTCCACGCTGGCCACACGGGTGTTCAGTCGGAGGCGGATATCCCGTTGCTGCAGGGCCTTGCTGGCCTGCTCGCGGTTGAAGGCCTTGGCAATCGGGAGCAGCTCAGGGCCTTGCTCCACCAACTCGACGATGGCGCTGCCTGCCAACAGATCGGCGAGCTTGCAGGCCAGTTCGACGCCGCTCGCGCCGGCCCCCACGATCCCAATCCGCTGCAGGGGTGATTGCTTGGTTTTGAGCTGTTCAATCCAGCCCTGGATCTGGGCAACGTCCTCCAGGGTGCGAAAGCCGATGGCGTGCTCGCGCACCCCAGGGACGCCATAGGTCTCCAGTTGGCCGCCACTGGCAATCACGGCGCTGCTGTACGGCAGTTGGCGTCCGCTGTCCGTCGTGATCGTGCGATTGGCGCGGTCGATGCGCGTGGCCCGCTCTTGGATCCAAACCACACCGGAGCCCGCCAGCAGCTCGCTGTAGCGGGGGGCGATCTCCCAGCGTTTCAGCTCAGCGCTGAGCAGTTCGTAGAGCAGCGGCAGGAAGAGAAAGTGCTCGCGGGGCTCGAGTAGCACCACCGATGGGTGCTCAGCGGAGGCCGCCAGCTGCAAAGCGGCATTGAGACCACCGAAGCCACCGCCGATCACCACAACAGCTGCGGGATCAACCTCGGATGGGGGCACGGCAGACGGTGGAGAAGAAGACCAGGGCGAACCCTAACCATCTCCCCCCACATTGGAAGATGGTGCGATGACAACGTCTGCTTCCCCCTCCGCACCCAGCTTCGATCCGCAGCAGGCCTGTGAGCAGCTGCGGTCGTTGAGTGCGCTGGAGCGCATGCGTTGGGGACTGGAGACCTTCGGTGACGGCTTTGCCCTGACCACCAGCTTTGGCATTCAGGCCGCGGTGTCCCTGCATCTGATCAGCCAGTTGGATCGCAAGGTTCCTGTGATTTGGGTGGATACCGGTTATCTGCCGCCCGAGACGTATCAGTACTCCCAAGCCCTCGTGGAGCAGCTGGGTCTCCAGCTGCACGTCGCCCAGTCCGGCATGAGCCCAGCTCGTATGGAGGCCCTCCATGGCCGCTTGTGGGACACCGGGCAGGTGGAGGACCTGGAGACCTACCACCGGATTCGCAAGGTGGAGCCCCTCGATCGGGCTCTAAACGACCTCAAGGTCAGCTGCTGGGCCAGCGGCGTGCGCGGTGGCCAGACCGACCACCGCAAGGCGATGGATCCCGTTCAGCTCGTCCGCGGCCGCTGGGCGCTGCGCCCACTGCTGGATTGGAACAATCGCGACGTCTTCTATTACATGCAGGAGAACGACCTGCCCCAGCATCCGCTCTTTGACAAGGGCTATTCCACGGTTGGCGATTGGCATTCCAGTGCCCCCGACGACGGCAGCACCAGCGGACGGGCGACGCGCTTCGGCGGCTTGAAGCAGGAATGCGGCATTCACCTGCCCGGGATGGCCGGCGAGGGCATCTAAGTGGCCCAGCTGTTGCTGGTGGGCAACAGCCGTTGGCACTGGGCGGAGCGTTCGCCCTCGGGACTGCGCTGCTGGGACACGGCGCCCCCCGAGCAACCCTGGTCCGTGCCCCCGCTTCAGGCCTGGGCTGCTGTGGGGCCGGTTCCCGCCGCCCTGGCCTTACCCGAGGAGCGGCAGCTGCCCTTGGCGCAGGTTCCCCTGGCTGGAGCCCCCGCTTGGCTCGGCATTGATCGGGCCTTGGCGGGCTGGTGGGCTTGGCGGCAGCAGCAGGGCCCGGTCCTGGTGGCGGACGCCGGCACGAGCTTGAGCCTCACCCTCGTGGATGCCCAAGGGACGTTTGCCGGCGGCCGCCTGAGTGCCGGACTGGCTCTGCAGTTGCGCAGCCTGCATCAAGGCACTGTCCAGTTGCCGCAGACCGATGGGATGGATCGCGCGCTGCCGCCCTGGCCGAAGGAGACCGCCGCAGCGATGGAAGTGGGCTGCCTCCAGGCGATGGTGGGTGCGATTAAGCAGGCCCAGCAGCAGCTCGAGCGGGAGTGCACCGTTTGGCTGACCGGGGGGGACGCCCTGCGTCTCGCCCCCTGGCTGGAGCCCGGCCGGTTGGTTGAGGCCCCCAACCTCTGCTTGGAGGCCCTCGATCAGCTCAGCTGAGGCCGAGGTCCTGAAGGATGTCGTCGGCCATGGAGGCCGCCTTGACCTTGAGATACGCCTTCTCGATCTTGCCCTCGGCGTCCACGACAAAGGTGTGGCGCATCATCCCCATGTACTCGCGGCCCATGAATTTCTTGAGGCCATAACTGCCGTAGCTCTCTGCCACGGGGCAGGGCTCGGCGTCACTGAGCAGGGTGAACGGCAGGTCGTACTTGCTGATGAACTTGCTGTGGCTGGTGGCGCCGTCCTTGCTGATTCCCAGCACCGCGATGCCGTGCTTCTCAAAGCTGGACCACTGATCGCGGAAGTTGCAGGCCTCTTTGGTGCAGCCCGGGGTGTCGTCCTTGGGATAGAAGTAAATGACCACGCGCTGCCCGCGGAAGCTGCTCAGGCTGACGCTGTTGCCGCTCTGATCAGGCAGGCTGAATTCCGGTGCGACGTCTCCGACCTGCAGGGCCATGGGGGGTGAGAGTTCAACTGGCGGGAGCCTAGAAGGCATGCCGGCGCAGGCGCCCCAGCTCTGGCTCTCCCCGTTGGCGGCGTCCTCTGGCGTCGGTCTTTCGCCGCAGGAAGAGCAGTGGTGTGCGGCCTTGCCCGCGGCGCTCCAGCCCCGCTACCGGGCCGCACGCCAGCAGTTGCGGGCGCGTCTAGCCGCCTTGTTTGACGTGCCCCCGGCAACCGTTCCGCTTCACAGCCCGCCTGCTCAGCCGCCCCGTCTGGAGCCGGGCTGGGGCTTCGTCAGCATCAGCCACAGCGGCGAGCAACTGCTGCTGGCCTGGTCCCCGTGGTCGATCGGTGTGGATCTCGAGCGCCGTGACCGCGTCCTGCAGGCGGACCTCTTGGCCGAGCGTTTCTTCCCGGCCCAGGAGAGTGAGGCGTTGTTGGCCCTGCCTGCTGAGGAACGTCGCCTCGCGGTTCTTCGCAGTTGGGTGCGCAAGGAGGCGGCCATTAAGTGGATGGGCTCCTCTATCGCTCTGGACTTGCGCCATTGGTGTTGGGATGACACCCGGCAGGAGTTGAGTCACCTGCAGCAGGGACTGAAGCCCCCTTCGCTTTGCCTGGAGTCCGCTGGCTGGTTCTGCGGCCTCGTGGGGGAGGGTGCAGAAGCGGTTCAGTGGGGCGAGCACCACTGAGTTTGTTTTTTTGCGCAGCCGATTCTTAAAACAAACCAGAGTTGCCGTGTCGAGTCTCTGTGGACTCGCCATACCGGGGATGTCTTCCTCTGCAAACCCATGCGCAAGGCACTCCTTCCCTTGGCTGGCGTTGGTTTCCTGATGGCAGGCCTGTCTGCGCAGGCTCTTCCTCAGAATGCCCCCCAAGCAATCACCTCGGGTCAGTCCGGCGTCCAATTCGGAGCCCCGACCTTCATTGAAACGGGTGACTCCTGGGGTAACCGCGGCGTCAAGCTCCCCACCCAGACGGCTCGCACAGTGAGCAGCGGCTTTGTTCGCTCCAACACCCTGCTGCCCCTGGGCGGCAACAAGGTGATCGACAACCCCGTTCCTCGCAATCTCTCCAACCTCTCTGGTTGGTCGCGTGAGCAGCTTCAGGCGGGTCTCCAGCAGGAGTACAGCGTGGATGTGGCCGCTGTGGCTCGCTTCCTGTATTCCCCCAAAGGTGAGCAGTTCCTGAAAGAGAGCATTCAGGAGAACAACTACACCCCTTACTACAGCCAGCAGAACAGCCTGCAGGCCGTGCGTAGCGCCATCATTCTCGACTCCGCTGACGGCAAGCTGTCGAGCTTCGGGATGATGAAGCAGCTCCCCACCGACCAGCGCCTCCAGGGCTCGATGAAGGTCTGTGATGTGAACAGCATCGAGAACAGCCAGCAGGCCACCTCGCTGCTCAGCTGGTACATGAACACCCCGGCATGCATCGCGGCCTACACCGCCGAAGCTCCCGAGCCGGTCAAGCAGCCCGTTCGCGGCCTCTGGTGATCCAAGGGATCGATTGATCCAGCTCAAAGCCCCGGCATTGCCGGGGCTTTTTTGTCGTCTTCGCTCAAACGACGAGCAACAAGGAGTTGATGCTGGAGCAACTGCGGCAGCTGTCCCTTGCGGCGTTGTTGAAGCGCGGCGGCGAGACGCTCAATCTCTTGGTCGTTGAGGTGGTGACTGAGCCTTTGGCGGTAGGGCGCGTCCTCCGCAAACCAACGGTGGATGAGCCCGTCATTGATCGGCAACTCCAGCCGCTCCTCCCAGCTGCGCCACGCCAGCGTCCAGCCCTGTTGCTTGAGGGCTGCCTCGAGGTGGGTGGGGTCGGGATCGGGCGCGAGCATCTCGGTCTCGATCGCGGCCGCTTGCTCCAGTAGGGGTCCGAGCTCCTCCTGGGCGCTGCTGCCTTGGCTTAAGCCAGCGGCCGGTCCGAGTTGCGGTTGGCTGAAGAGCAGCCGCAATTGGGCTTGGGGAGCCGCCAGGGCCGTCAGTTTGGCCACCGCGGCAGCCAGCTCCGATTGGCTGCAGTGCTTCCAGGGATGCCGGCTCGCAATCCATTCGAAGCGTTGGCCGCTGCCCTCCAGTGCATTCAGCTCGGGGATCAGTTGGGGGCGATCCAGGCTGTCGAGCACCGCCAGTTGAGTGGTGAGCCTGCTTTGGTCGGCCGCGCTGGCCGCTTGGATCACGACCCCGCCTTCGGGGCAGCGCTGCAGGGGATCGAGGGCCCAGAGCAAAGAGCGGGACTCGAGGATCAGCACCCGGTCATGCCGCTGCCAGTTGGCCTCCGCCCAGAGTTCCTGGCGCAGGCGATCGAGGCGTTCCCCTTCGCTGCCGGATTGCCGCTGGATCCAGCGTTCCAGCTCGGGGTCATCGGGCCCGCTGCTGAGCATCTCGCCGAGTTCCTGCTGATGCTCGACGGCCGCGGCGAGTTGGGCGGCCCGCCGTTGCTGGAGCCGTTGGCGGCGTTCCCCTTCCCAGCCCAGGGTCCCGGGTTGCCAGAAGACTTGCCCCTGCAGATCGCTGGGCAGGTACTGCTGGGCGACCCAGTGCTCGGCGTAGGCATGGGGGTAGCGGTAGCCGACGCCATCACCGAAGGCTTTGCCATCGCGGTTGGCGTCGCGCAGGTGGGAGGGGACCGCCTGTCGGTTGCTGGCCTTGACGTTTTTGAGGGCATCAAAAAAGCCGAGCAGGCTGTTGCTCTTCTCCGTGGAGGCCAGATAGAGCGCGGCCTGGGCCAAGGGATAGAGGCCCTCGGGTAAGCCGACCCGCTCGAAGGCCGCGGCGCAGGCTTCTACGACGACGACGGCTTGGGGGTCCGCCAGACCGATGTCTTCCCCGGCTGAAATCAGCATTCGCCGGAAGATGAAGCGGGGGTTCTCACCCGCCTCGATCATCTTCGCCAACCAGAACAGGGCCGCATCGGGATCACTGCCGCGGAGGGACTTGATGAAGGCACTGATGGTGTCGAAGTGGGCGTCCCCCTGTTTGTCGTAGAGGACGGCCCGTTGCTGAATCGACTCCTCGGCGATCGCCAGGCTGATGACGATTTCCCCGTTGCCATTGGGCTCCGTCGTCTCCACGGCCAACTCGAGGGCATTGAGCAGGCTGCGGGCATCGCCGCCGGCGACATCCACGAGATGCTCAGCGGCCTCGGGCGTGATCTGGACCGGTCGATCGCCATAGCCACGCTCACGGTCGCGCAGGGCCCGCTCGAGCAGTTGGTGCAGATGTTTGTTTTGTAGGGGTTGCAGCCGAAACAGCAGTGAGCGGCTGACGAGGGCCTTGTTGACTTCAAAGAAGGGGTTTTCGGTGGTGGCGCCGATCAGGGTGGCCGTTCCGTTCTCGACCCAAGGCAGCAGGGCCTCCTGCTGGGCGCTGTTGAAGCGATGGACCTCATCGATGAAGAGCAGGCTGCGCAGGCCGTGCTGATCGAGCCGGCGCTTGGCTT
>JAAZUZ010000089.1 GCA_018623875.1 Synechococcus sp. HW_metabat.21 | reverse complement strand
CGGATCGCGCTTGCTCTGGTCGGTGTCATAGAGGATCTGCACCGCCCCCTCTTCACGCAGCTCGTTCACGCCCTTGCGGAAGCTCTTGAACGCGGAGGGGTTTGGGTTGCGCAGCCAGGCGAAAATCTCTGGGCTAAAGCAGGGGATGCCCTCGTACTCCACCTTGGCCCCCAGATACAGGGTGTCGCCGATGGAAAACATCCCTGGGTTGTTCAAGCCGATGACGTCCCCGGGGTAGGCGTCCTCAACCACGGCCAGGTCCTGACCAAACAGTTTTTGAGGACGGGATAGACGAATGGTCTTGCCGGTGCGGGCGTGCTGCACCGTCATGTCCTTTTCGAACTTGCCGCTGCAGACCCGCACAAAGGCCACGCGGTCCCGGTGCCGGGGATCCATGTTGGCCTGCAGTTTGAAGACAAAACCGCTGAAACCCGGGCGCACCGGTTCGATCTCGCCGGCGCTGCTGGAGCGGGGGGTGGGTTTCTGGGCCAGCTCCAAGAAGGCATCCAGGAACGGACGCACCCCGAAGTTGGTCATGGCCGAACCAAAGAACACCGGGCTCAGCTCACCGGCATGGACCAGCTCGAGATCGAGCTCGTTACCGGCGGCCTCCAGCAGCTCCAGTTCTTCGAGAGCCGCCTCCAGCAGATCCTCCTCAACACAATCACGGGCTTCATCGACGCTGAGCACCTTCTCTTCTGAGGCCCGGCCCCGCTCAGCCCGTTGGAAGAGGATCACCTCCTTCGTACGGCGATCGATCACACCGCGGAAGCGATCCCCGCTGCCGATCGGCCAATTCACCGGCCAGCAGGCCAGCCCCAAATCCTGTTCGATTTCATCGAGCAGCTCAAGCGGTTCACGCCCGGGCCGATCCATCTTGTTGATGAAGGTGAAAATCGGGATGCGACGCATCCGGCAGACCTCGAACAACTTGCGGGTCTGGGGCTCAAGGCCCTTCGCGGCGTCCTCGAGCATCACCGCGTTGTCCGCAGCCGCCAGGGTCCGGTAGGTGTCCTCGGAGAAATCCTGGTGACCCGGGGTATCGAGCAGGTTGACCGTGCTGCCGCTGTAGTCGAACTGCAGCACCGTTGAGGTAATCGAGATCCCGCGCTGCTTCTCCAGCTCCATCCAGTCGGAGGTCACCTTGCGTTGCTCGCCCTTGGCCTTCACGGCGCCGGCTTGCTGAATCGCACCCCCGTAGAGCAGCAGCTTCTCGGTGAGGGTGGTTTTACCCGCGTCGGGGTGGGAAATGATCGCGAAGTTGCGGCGGCGGGAGACGGCTTCCGCCAAGGCCTCGAGCTCAGGGGTGGTGCTCACGCTGCTGCTGGTCATGGCGCCAGCCTGACAGGTGAACTCACGGCAATTCCCCCCAGACCTCGAGATAACGGTCATCGACCTCGGCGACCTGCAACATCTCCAAACCCGAGCGCTGCAACTGCTGTGTCACCTCAGCGGCGGTAAAGGCGGCATGCAGGGAGGCCAGGTAGTCGTGCTGCAGCACCGGCGGGGCCTCGGCCAGATAGCGCTCCCGCAATGTCTCCGCGGCCTCGGGACTGGGGGGACGGCGTAGGTCCTTGAGATAGACCCGGGCCCCAGGGGCAGCCGCTTGGGCGATGGCCAGCCACAGCATCAATGGATCGTGCAAATGGTGGAGCGTGCTGTTGCTCACCACGGCACTGCAGTCCGAAGGCAGATCCGGCGATGGCAGGCAACGCTCCACAAAGGAGAGGCGTCCGGCCAGGTCCCCTTCCTCAGCCAGGCGACGCTGAGCCAGCTGAAGCATCGCGGCGGCGCCGTCCAGGCCAATCACCGCAGCGCCTGGATAGGACCGGGCCAGACGAAAGCTGATGTTCCCGGGACCGCAGCCCAGATCCAAAATTCGCCCCCCTAAGCCAGAGGGAAAGAGCTCAGCGATGCGCTCCACCAAAGCCTGGTCACCCGCACTGAAGTCCGCCGCGGCATAGGCCAAGGCCTGCTCCGGGGCATCCATCAATTCCGGTTCAGGGGTGCGCTGCATCCACGCGCCGAGCAAGTCAGATTCAGTCTGACGAAAATTCCAGATTTTCCACATCCCAGTCCCCCACAGGCAGAAGGACGACGGAACCCATCTCGCACCGTCAGTAGTGGCAACGGCAACTTGCAGACCCCATCAGTGGCGTTAGGGTGCCGGCACGCTTAGAGATCGACGCCCGTGACCGTGTCAGTTCCTGGAGCCAGTGCCGCGAGCAGCACCGGTGCCCTGAACAGCCCCAGACCTGACTTTCCTGCGACTGCCCCTGCCGCAAATCCCGTTTTTTACCGGACCTATAGCCGCAAAACGCCCAACGGCCGCGAAAGCTGGAACGAGGTCGCCGAGCGCAACCTTGCCGGCCTACGCAAGCTCGGCAACCTGAACGAGGAGGAAGTGGCCCTGCTGCGCCGGATGCAGCAGGAGCAAAAAGCGCTGCCCTCGGGCCGCTGGCTCTGGATTGGTGGCACCCCTTGGATTGAGCAGGAGGCGAACTTCTCCGGTTCCTACAACTGCACCTCCACCAACTTGGTGGACTGGGAAGCCTTCGGTCTGATGATGGACCTGGCGATGATGGGCTGCGGCACCGGCGCCATCATCGAGCCGCATCTGATCGAGCGTCTTCCCGCGGTCCGCAACACCCTCAAGGTGACCGGCGTCAGCAACATCGGCGTCACCCCTGCGGGCCAGCGTCAAGAGACGACAACCCACGAGATCAACGGCCAAACCGGCTCGGTGCAGGTGGGCGACACCCGCCGCGGCTGGGTGGACAGCTACCAGCTGCTGCTCGAACTCTGCAGCGACGAGCGCTTCGACGCGAACACCCCGATCGAGGTCAGCGTTGACCTCTCCGATGTCCGCCCCGTCGGCGAAACGCTGAAGGGCTTCGGCGGCATGGCCAACCCGGTGAAGCTCAAGGACCTCTATGGCCGCGTCGCCCAAATCCTGAACAAGGCCCAGGGCCGCCAGCTCACCTCCGTGGAGTGCTGCCTGCTCATCGACGAAGCCGCCGTCACGATCGTGGCCGGCAACATTCGCCGCAGCGCCGGCATGCGCCAGTTCGCCGCAGACGACAGCGCAGCTGCCACCGCCAAGGACAACCTCTGGCAACAGGACAGCGACGGCAACTGGCGCATTGATCCCGAGCGCGATGCCCTGCGCATGGCGAACCACACCCGGGTCTTCCACAGCCGTCCCGACCGCCAGACCGTCCTCGAGGCCGTCACCAAGCAGTTCCACTCCGGCGAAGGCGCGATTCAGTTCGCCCCTGAAGCCATCGCCCGCTCCAACGCCGACCTGCTCTCCACCCCTGAACTGCGCAAGGAGTTCATGGACGTCTACTGCGAGCAGGGACGCGAGGAAGCCGGCCGCTGGCTCACCACCAACCACCCCGACCTGAGCGCCGAAGAGCTCGAGCATCGCCTCGGCCGCTATGGCTTGAACCCCTGCGGCGAAATCCTGGGGGCGGACTTCCACTGCAACCTCGCCGAGATCCACCTCAACCGGATCGATCCCGACGACCTGGTGGCTCAAGAGGAAGCCTTCACCGCCGGCGGCCTGGCCGTGGCCTGCCTGCTCAACCACCGCTTCGAAGTCGAGCGCTATCGCCAGAGCCGCGCCTGGGATCCGATCGTCGGCGTGAGCTTCACCGGCCTCTTCGACTTCTTTGTCCATGCCTTTGGCACTCCCTGGTTGACCTGGTGGGAAGCCGGCCGCCCCGACAGCGAAGAAGGCCGCGCCTTCAAAGCCAAAGAGGCCGAGTACCTCAGCCGCTGGAAGGAGATCGTCAACAAGGCCGTTTGGGACTACTGCGATCGCCACGGCCTGCGCCGTCCCAACCGCTGCACGACCGTGCAGCCCGCCGGCACTAAGAGCCTCCTCACCGGCGCCTCCCCTGGCTGGCACCCCCCCAAGGCCCAACGCTTCATCCGCCGAATCACGTTCCGCAAGAACGATCCGGTGGCCCTGGCCTGCATGGACTACGGCTACTCGATCGTGCCGTCCCAGTCCGACAAGGACGAAGAGGGTCGTCTCCTGGATGACGCCTTTGACCCCCGTTGCACCGAGTGGCTGGTGGAGATCCCCACCGAGGTGAGCTGGGCGAACATCCCCGGCGCCGATGCCGTTGAGATCAACAACTTCTCAGCGATGGCCCAGTTCGATTTCTACATGCAGGTGCAGCAGCACTACACCGCCCACAACACCTCGGCGACGGTGGAGTTCCGCGAGCACGAAATCGAACCCCTCACCGATGCGATCCACAACGCGATCGACAACGGCCAGGGCTACATCTCCGCAGCTCTGCTGGCTCGCTTCGACGCCAATGCGACCTTCCCGCGCCTGCCGTTTGAGCCCATCAACCAGGCCACCTACGAAGAACTCCAAGCCGCCGTGGTCAACCGCCGCAGCACCAGCGATTTCTTTGAGGCCCTGCAGCGCTATGACGGCGGTGAATTGATGGAGGCTGGCCCCGCGGGCTGCGACTCCGACAAGTGCCTGCTGCCCCTGGCCAAACCCGAGAACTGAAGCACTCTCAACTCCCTTGGCCGCCCCCAGATCCCTCTGGCGGGCGGCTTTTTCATGGGCAGCCACAGCCCCAAGACTCAGCTGCTTAACATTCGTTTACACGGGCTTTCGACTGATGACGGCGCCGACCTCCCTATCCCTGGAATCCAACTTCGAGCTCGAGCGCATCAAGCGCTCCATCGACGCGATGGATGACCTCGAGTTGCTCAAGCACCTGGCGAAGCAGATGGCCGAGATGATGCACGCCCAAAAGCACGTCACCAATCAGCTCATCGGTGGACGCAAGCGCCAAAGCTTCGGCTTCGACGCCTGAACCTCTACCCGGGCGCAGTCGACGAGAGCAGATCCAGAGAAACAGCGACCTGCTCCAACAGCTCGCAGCAACGCTCGTATTGATGATCCGGGCTAAGGCTGACCGGCAGGGTCTCGATCATGTCGGCCAGCTCCCGGGTACGCACAGCCAGCAGGTTGGTGGAAAGAACGGCCATCCATCAGGCGACCACAGGGTCGCTGCGCTCTAAACCAACCATGCCAACCTGTCTCAATCATCTCGCGGCTGAGATGGGTTGATTGAGCGGGGTCATGAAAGAATGACCATGACCCAAGGTCGTCCCTGGAGGGGTGGTCGAGTGGTTGATGGCTCCGGTCTTGAAAACCGGCGAAGTGAAAGCTTCCGTGGGTTCGAATCCCACCCCCTCCGCTTTTTTCAACCGACTCGCCCTCAGGCAGCCTGCGCCTGCGCGAGCACCGGAACAACGCATCTTGCCGAGCTTGAGATGCTGCGCAAGTGAGATAAGGGAATCTCAAGATTTCAGTCACCGTGCATCGCAGCATCGGCGCGCTGCCCAACCCCGAAAACGGCATTATTCGCCACACCCTCGGACCCGCAGGCTCGCTTCGATGGTGTTCCAGCGAACACTTTCCCGTGCGCTACGAACCTGGCACCAGCGAATGCCGCGTCCTGATCAACAGCAAGGATCAGATCGAAACCATGCTCCTCACCTTGGGCAAGCTGGAGAACACCGAAGCCATTCGTGAGCAATTGCGCTCCGTCCACGCCCAGCTCGAGGCACTGCACGATCAGGTGCGCGAACAACGCAGTTCCGTTCCTGCCTAAGCATTGCTCTAATCGAAGTAGACCTTCGATTCGGCCGCTTCCATGGCAGCCGCTCCTCTCCCAAGCCGCGTGCTCATCCTGCTGGCTCTGCTGAGCGGGACGTCGGGGGTCAGCGCGGCCCAGGAGCTAACCCTGGTGCCGCAGCAGCCAATCGTGCAGGCCGACGCCAGCCTGCGCACCCAGGGCTGGGAACCGGCCAAGGACCTGGCTCCAGAGCCGATGGATCGGCAGCGGGCCGGCAATCACCTCCAAAGCCTGAGTGCCTGCTCGGGCACCGGGATGGGCTTTTGCCGCTACGACTACCAACGGGGAGTCGAGACCCTGGCCGTCATTACCGTTCCTGGCCCGACCGACCACGGCTTGGTGCTGCAGTGGTTTCAGGGGCGATGATGCCCCGAGGCTCAACGAGCAACCGTGTTTGAAAACGACAAGCGTCCGCCTTGGTTGAACTGGCTGTTCCTTGGCATCTTCCTCTGGAGCTCCTGGCAGCTGGCCGGCTTCTGGTTCCAGCAGCTCAACGGCGGCTAGCTCAAGAGCGGTTCAGCAGATCCGAAACATCCCCGGTCAGCGCCGGGGACTGAACGTCGAGCCGGCGTATCGCCCCACCGCCGCTGAAGCGCAAGCGACTTAGCTCCACCCAGATCGGATAGGGATTGCGGGCCAGTTGAAAGGCATAACTGCCCTGATCGAGGTTGGCGATCACGGTCCAGAGGGTCTGCCAGCTGTCCTCCGCCTGACCACCGGAGTAATCCTCGGCGCCCGCCGGAACGGCGACATTTTTCATCACCCCGTAGAGATTCGCCTCCGCCTCGTCGGGTGTGGAAGCTTGAGGCAGGGTGCTCAGGAACGTCGAAGCGCGCACAAAGCGGGAGGCGGGATCGACATCACCGGGCAGCGGCAGCGTTCCCCCAAAGGACCGGTAGCGCTTGAGGTTCTGCAGCTGCCAGGCCAGCGGTGGCTCATTCGTCATCACCCGGGTCTGGTTCCCCTGGTGCACCACCATCCGGCCACCGATGAACTCGACAACCGCAGAGCGTCCACGGCGATCCGCCATCGATAGATGCAGGCCCCAATTGCGATCCAGGATTGTGTCGGAGACGATTTGAACCTCGGCCAAGCCGGCAATCGCCTCCT
>JAAZUZ010000088.1 GCA_018623875.1 Synechococcus sp. HW_metabat.21 | reverse complement strand
TAGTCCAGGTGGCTGATGGTGCGCTCGGCGGCCTCGTCGATGCAGCCGGCAATGTCGAGGTCCGAGGCGCCATAGGCCAGGCGAACCGCACCGGAGCTGCGCGGTTTACGGCCACTCTCCTCAGCTCGGGCGTAGAGGTAAATGCTGGCGGTGGTCAGCTGCTGCTGGCGGCAGGCCCCCTCGCTGTTGAGATAGAGGCGCTCGCTGCTGCGCTCCGCTAAGCCGTTGTAGGGAACGGTGCTGATGGCCTGGTGGCGACCGAGTAGGTCTTGCTCAGCGGCTTTGAGCTGCTCGAGCAATTTGAGAATGCCCTGGGGCTGGTGCAGCGGTTGATCCAGGGCGCTCAGGGGTGCTGTCGCCAGGGGCGAGAAAGCCGGGGTCTCCTGGGCGTTGCCGAATGCCGCGGCATCCCGGGCGCCGGAGAGGGCCCGCTCAAGACCGCTGGGGGAGAGGTCGGAGGTGCTGGTCGTGCCCACCAGACCGTCGCTGTTCCAGACGCGGATCGTGATCGAACTGCGCTGGGCTCCCTTGAGTTGCTTGGGTTCGCCGCGGTCGACCTGGACGGAGGTGTCCGTGCTGCAGGCCGCCCCCAGGTCCCACTGGCGGATCCCGTGTTGGCTGGCGATCCCCTCCAGTTGGCTGCGCAGGTGTTCGGCGTTGAGGCTTGCGTTGGTGTTGCTCATGTCAGCGGCCCCCCACGGTGATGGAGTCGACCTTGATGTGGGGTTGTCCGACGGTGACGAAGATGCTGCCGCTCACCGAGCCGCAGAAGCCTGCGGCCAGTTCCAGATCATTCGCGCACATGGAGATGCGCGGCATGACCTCCTTGGCTTCGCCGATCAAGGTGGCACCTTTCACCGGCTTGGTGAGCTTGCCGTCCTCGATCAAGTAGCCCTCCTCAACAGCGAAGTTGAACTGACCGGTGGGGCCGACGCTGCCACCGCCCATCGACTTGCAATAGAGGCCGCGGTCCACCGAGGCGATCAGGTCCTCCGGCTCATGGGGACCGGCGGCGATGTAGGTGTTCCGCATGCGGCTTGCGGCCGCAAAGGTGTGGCTTTGGCGGCGGCCGCTGCCGGTGCGGGCATGGCCCGTGCGCAGTTCGCCGGCTCGGTCGCTCAGGAAGCGCTTGAGGACGCCGTTCTCAATGAGGACCGTGCGCTGCGCCTCCAGGCCTTCGTCATCCATGGAGAGGGAGCCAAAGGCTCCCCCCGTCAGTCCTTCATCGATGGCGGTCACCGCTTCGTGGGCGATCGGCTCGCCGACCTTCTCGGCGAAGGGGGTGGTGCCGCGTTCCACCTGGGTCGTCTCCAGCAGGTGCCCGCAGGCCTCGTGGAAGATCACACCGCCGAAGCGGTTGGCGAGCACCGCGGGCATCTGGCCGGCTTCGACGTAGTCCGCATACAGCATGTTTCCCGCGCTCGTGCAGACCTCGTCTGCGGCCTTGGCGACGTCCCACTGACGCAGATCATCCGGCCGGTCCGAGGTGCCGTAGCGCCGTCCAACACCGGCACGGTGATCGCCATCGGCAGCCAGGACATTGAGGCCGACCGATTGATGCAGACGGATGTCTCGTCCGAAGGTCCCGTCACTGGCGGCCACCATCACCTCCTGCCAGTCCCGGGCGTAGCTGCCGCGACGAGCCTGCAGATGCTTGCCCTTCTGCTCGAGCTGCGCGGTGCCGTCGAGCAGTTTTTGGGTGGTCTCGGTCAGCTCAGGGCAGCTGCTCAGCCAGAGCCCCTTATCCAGCGCGAAGTCCCGGAGGGCCGGCAGGCCGTCAAACCCACTGCGTCCAGCCCCCTGAACATCCAGTCCCAACATGCCCAGGGCCTGGGTCAGCGCCGTGGTTAGCCCGGCCTCGCTCAGGTCATTGGTGCTGACGAAACCATCGCGTTGGTCCCGGAAGACCCGGATTCCGGCACCCATGCCGAAGGCGGGGGTCACGCTCGTGATCGTGTCCTGCTCAGCGAGGACCCCGAGGTGATCGGTGCGTTCCAGAAAAATTTCAACCAGGTCAGCGCCGGCGGCTTTCCCCAGGGCCAAGAGGGCTTCCAGGCGGGGACTCCAACGCTGGTCAAAGGGGCCGAGCAGCAGCTCTGCGTGGGAGGGAACGGAGGCAATCACGCGGGTTCTCGACGGTTGGGCATGGACGGCAGCGGGCCTTCTCGGTCCTAGCAAGAAGGCCCTGGCCGAAGCGACCAGGGCCTCTCCCCGAAGGGCATGCCGAAGCAGGAAGGGCTTCAGCGCACGGCGGGTTGGTAGTTCTCGCTGCGGATCGGATTCGTGAAGAAGAGCTTGGCCATCTCGGCACCGTTGGCGACCCAGTAGGGCAGCTTGCGCAGGACCTTAATGGGGGCCGGAGCCTTGCCTTCATCGGCTGCGCTCAGCTTGTCGTTGTTGCGCACCAGGCGCTCAAGACGGGTGTAGAACTTCGGGTGGTCCACGTTGAGGACCACCGGGAAGACCCGAGCGGTGGTCTCGTTGGTTTTGGCGATGACGTACTTGTCGTACTCGCGGGCATCGAGGCCAAGCGCCTCGTAGAACTCCTTACGGGCCACGTCGCGCACGTACATGGTGGCGAAGACGGCCAGCAGGAAGAAACGGCACCAGAGGCGGGCGCGCAGACCAGTCACGCTCTTCGGTTGGGCCTTCATCAGGGCGTCAAAGAAGTCGCCGTGGCGGTTCTCGTCTTGGCACCAGTTCTCGAAGAAGTTGAAGATCGGGAAGATCTTGCTATCGGGATTCTTCTCGAGGTGGCGGAAGATCGCGATGTAGCGCCAGTAGCCAATCTTCTCGCTCAGATAGGTGGCGTAGAAGATGTATTCAGGCTTGAAGTAGGTATACGCCTTGTTGGCGGTCAAGAAGCCCAGGTCGAGCTGCAGGCCGAAGTCGCTCATCGACTTGTTCAGGAAGCCGGCATGGCGGGCTTCGTCGCGGGCCATGTGGGCGAAGCACTCGGCCAGCAGCGGGTTGCGCTCTTTGATCCGACGGCTCAGTTCCTTGTAGAGAAGGAATCCGGAGAACTCGGAGGTGCAGCTCTGCTCGAGAAACTCGATGAAGACCTTGCGGGTTTCGGGATCGAGTTTGTCGGCCGCACCTTCGAACTCCTCGTTGCGAACGAAGTGGTGGCGGTTGTAGTCCTTGCGGAACTCCTCGCAGATGGCTTCCAGCTCATCGGCGTTGGGGCTGAGGTCCATGGCAGCCATGGCCTCGAAATCCGTGGTGTAGAACCGCGGAGTCAGGATTGTGTCCTTGACCGGATCTTTGGTGGCCGGTGCGTTGGGCGTGCCGATGGCTGTTGCGGCATCAGGTGAGGCAACGGCGGCGGGAGGCACCATCGGGCAGCTTGAGCGGAGCAAATCCCATCGTAAGCGGCTTTGCTGCCGGCCCGTTGGCCGGCTTCATCACTCGCAGGCTTAGTTCGCCCCCAGCCACTTCTGGCCGTTCAGTCGCTGCACCAAACGGGAGACCAGGAGGGCCTGGGTCATTTTTTTCTCGTCAATCAAAAACGACTCCAGCAGGCTGGGCTCGCTGCCGGATTCCGCAAGGGCAATGGTTTTGGCCGAGCTAATGGAGTCGCTGGTGAAGCACAGCCAGAAGCGACGCCCACCGGGGAGGGTGCCCTTGACCTGCCAGCAGCTGCTGCCAACCACGGGCATCGGACCCTGCTCAAAACTGAGATCGCAGCTGGCGCCGCCACGGGCCTCAATCTCCTTGGCCAGCGCTGGAATCAGCAGAGTCGGGACGAACTCAGCGAAGGGTTTGTCCTCTGGGGCGGGGGGCTTCGCTGGCTTTGCGGGTTTGGTGTCGGCGGCCTGCGCTGCGGGTTTGGCGGAATCGGTCACCGGCGAAGGCCTCAATCCAGACGTTCGCTGACTTTAGGGAGTGCTCACCACTCCTCAGCGCCGCTGCTGCCCCAATCGTCAGGATCGGCCGTGCTCATCACTTCAGCGGTCGCTGTCGCGCTCTCCCTGGCGGGTTCCTCGCTGGCGCCCTGTTGGCCCCGGCGGATGACGCGGAAGGGAACCGAGACGGTTGGAGCCGGTTCGGCCACCCCTCGGCTGGGGCCAGCCCAGGGCGCTGCGGGCTCGGCATCCTCCTCGGCGCCCCAGTCCCCTCTGGGTTCGGCATTGCGGCGTGCCCTGGGAGCCGGTTCCTCGTCCCAAAGCTCCTCGTCAGCCCGTCGCCGCACCGAGCGCCGGGGCAGGATCTCGGGTCGGCCTCCCTGCAGGGCGAGGGCTGCACCGGCCGCACTCAGGCCGGCCCCAAGGCAGGAGGCTCCAGCGAGCCAGAGACCCAAGGGCAGTGCTGGCGAGGTCCAAGTGAGGACCCGCACCGTGACGGGCGGCTTGGGGTTCACGGCCCCTACGACGAGCGTCGCCAGGACGGGCGAGAGCAGCGGCAGCAGCAGGACTCGTTTCAACACAGGGGCGGTGGGAAGCCTCAGGGCTGGATCGGCCCGGTCCAGCGCTGCAGCTGACCAAGCTCATAACCGAGGCAATCGAACACGCGGATCACCAAAAAGTCCACCATCTCCTCGAGGGACTGGGGCTGGTGGTACCAAGCCGGGGCGGGGGGAGCGATCCGTGCGCCGGCCTCCGCGAGGGCGGTCAGGTTGCGCAGGTGGATCAGGTTCCAGGGGGTCTCCCTCGGACAGATCACCAGCGGCCGTCCCTCCTTGAGATGGACGTCCGCGCAGCGTTCCATCAAGTCCGTGGCCACACCGGAGGCAATCCGGCCGACGGTTCCCATCGAACAGGGCAGGATCACCATGCCGCGGGTGCGGTGACTACCACTGGCGATCGACACGGATTGATCGTTCCAGCGGTGGCAGCGCAGTTCGCCGGTGTTGCACGCGCAGCGTTCTCGCCAAAAGCGCTCTTGGGCTGAGGGGTCCGTTGGGACCCGCACGCCCAGTTCCGCCTGCCAGACGCCGATGGCACCACGGCTGACGATCAGATCGACGGACTCCCCAGCCTGGAGCAGGAGTTGCAAGGCACGCTCCGCCAGGGGTTGGGCGCTGGCTCCGGACACCGCCAGAACGATCGGCAGCCGCGCTGCCTGGGCGGTGTTGTCACTCAACGCTCAGGCCTCGCTGCTGGTGTCGCTGTCGCCGGCATCGGCGTCATCGGGGGAGAACTCTTCGTAGCCCTCCGGCAGCACCACGGCGAGATCGATTTGATGGCGCAGCACATCCACCTTCTGGATGGTGACCTCAACCTGGTCGCCGAGCATGTAGGCGCGGCGGTTCTTGCGGCCCACCAGCTTGTTCTGACGGGAGCGGTACTCGTACCAGTCGTCCTTCAGGGAGCTCACGTGCACCAGACCCTCCACGTGGGAGGGGGGCACCTCGACGAAGAAGCCGTAGCTCTGGACCCCGCTGATCACCCCGTTCAGGGTTTGACCAACCAGGGGCTCGGCTTGGCGAGCCTGGGCCATGGCCAGGGCATCCCCTTGGAGCTCGCTCACGAAGCGACTGCGGTCATTAAGGCGGTTCAGCAGGGTTCCGCTCAGACCCTCCTCAACGGGGGAGAGCTGACTGGCGGTCAGTAGGGGCCAGTCGATTACCCCATGGCTGGCATCTGAGGCGATGTCGACCCGGGTTTTATGCCGAACAGATGGGCGATCCTTGCCTTCGCTCAAGAGCAGCACCAGGAGGTGCTGGTTCCAGAGGTCGGCGTAGTGCAGGGCCGCGCAGCACCAGGGGGCGTAGGCCTGCTCTTCGCCCGCCAGGGTGTTGCCAGCGGCTTCGGCGCTGAGGCTCACCGGTTTGAGCGGATCCCGCAATTGCTGCAGGAGCACCCGGGCGCGATCGCTCGCCGCAAAGGCCACGGCCAGTTCCTGGGCGCTGGCGTTTCCATCAGCGGAGAGTTCCAGGGGAATCTCGAGGGCGAGGGCCGCCTTGGCCACGTCGTTGAGGGCCTCAGCTTCCGGGGCGGCATTGACCGCGTAGATCGCCGGCAGCTCCAGGGCGGCCATATGGCGGCCAAAGGCTCGGTGGGCCTGCAGGACCATCTCCCGCAGGAGCCCCGCGGTGGAGAGGGCGGGGTCGAGCTGAACCATCCAGCCCTGGCGACGCTCGTCCGGTTCGGGAATGGCGAGTTCACCCAGGCCCTCCAGCTCCGGGATGCCGAGGTCGAGATCAATGGATCCCTGCTCGAGGCGGTTCTGCCTGAGGGTCTGGGCCAGGGCGATCAGCTGCTCCAGCAGGGGGAGCTGATCCTTCAGCCCCTTCAGGGCTGCAGGGGTGGTGCGCGCCTTGGGCTTGCGCTCGGCCAGGGCCTGGAGCGCCTTGGCATCGACCAGTCCATCGGCCGAGATCGTGCTGCGGCAGAACCGGAAGTGCTCCAGCTGCCCTTCGGCGTTCAGGTCGAGGGCGACCGAGAGGGCCGCAGCTGGGGTCCCGGCCTTGAAGGCCGCCGCCTTGGTGGTGGCGCTGGGGAGCAACGGCAGCCAGCTGTCCCCGACGCAGAGGGCCTCGCTGCGTTCCCGCAGGAATAGATCGAGGGCGCTCCCAAAGCCCACGCGCTCGGCGATGGCGGGGGCGTGCACCCAGAGGCGCTGACCGTTCTCCAGGGGCTCCAAGGAAACCGCGGGAAGGAGCGGTGCATCGGCGCTGCCCCACAGCTGCAGCAGCAGGGTGGGCAACGCGCTGAGGTCATCCCGATTTTTGAGGTCGGGGGTCTTGGCGCTGGCTTTGGGCGCCGCCGGCAGCTCCCGCAGGCCGTGCTTGGTCAGCAAGAGGTCCAAGTCGGCCTTCGGACCGGTGTTGACAGCCAGGCTGCGGGCCACGTGCCCCTCAG
>JAAZUZ010000087.1 GCA_018623875.1 Synechococcus sp. HW_metabat.21 | reverse complement strand
TGAGTCCGCGTGAGTCGCCTCCCCACCACAACGGCGCAATTGCGGGTGCTCCGCCAGAGCTTTAGCCAGCGGGTGCTCGAGGGTGAGGTCAGCGCCGGTGGATTTGAGTGGACCTTCTCCTGGTTCTTTGACCGCGGTGAGTTGCAGGTGGAGCCGTCTCTGGGCCGGGCTTTGATCCAGGACGCCCTGCTGCGTTTTCTGCTGAAAACCGACTACCAGCTGGAGGCGGGTGGGGACTATGCCTTCAGCGTTCGGGCCAAGTTTTAAGGCCCAGCACAGTCAAGTCAGGGGCGCGCTTGAGTGTTGTCCCCCAATGTCGCTCGAGCAGCAGTTGCGCGACCACATCGTCGTAGTCCCGGGGCGGTAGGCGCAGACCCTCCGGCAGCAATCGCCGCCATCCCCTCGGGGGCTCCAGCTGCCAGTAGCGCGCGCGGGCGGCCAGGGTCGTTCCAGCTTCTGGGATCACTTGGACCCTGAGCTCCAGGGCGCTGAGTTGCTGTTGCCAGTGTTTGCTGCCGGTGCCGTTGCCGAGCACCACCGCCTCCAGTCCAGTGCCGTTCTGCCAGCTTTGAATTTGAGCGAGGCAGGCGTCGGGTGAGAGCACTCCTGCAGCCACGACCCTCCCTGAGACCTCATCAGCGAGGACCAAGCCACATTTGCTGAGGCCTGGATCCAGACCGAGCCAGGCGCTCATGGTCGCTGCCAGCGGATGTCCACGGCAATCGAATCGGCTAGATCGCTATCGGCTCTGGAGACGGCCGCGAGTTTTGCGGTCTCGCCCGGAGGACGGTTCACCAGGGCCTCAGCCAGTTGGCTGACCCGTGTCGGATCGAATTGCAAGCCATTGGCCAGGGCCCCTTGGCGTTGCGCGCGGGTGAAGGCTGCCGCCAGCAGGAGGTTGAGACGGCTGCGGACCTGGTCTTCTGAGCGTTCATCGGCCTCCAGGACGGTGGTGGCCAGTTGTTCGCCGCTGCGAACGACCCGTTTGTTGGGCCTGACATCGGGGAATGCCACCACCTGACGCTCGCCCTTGAGCACGTTGGCCGCTGAGATCAGACTGACCACCCACTCGCCGCGCTTGCTCAGGGTGCGCTCCAGCTTGCTGATGTCGCTACGCGGCACCAGCAGGATCTGACGGTTGGGTGTCTCCCCGGGCAGCACCCGTTGGTAGACGTTCAAATTCGTGCGTTGCAGCAGAGCGTGGATGACCTCTCTGGCTTGACCGGCGTTCTCGATCCGCACCTTCGCGACCTCGAGGGGTTGCCCGCTGCTGATCACCACATCGCCTTGCCGCAGGGCAATCAGGTTGCGCTCCAGGCGATCCAGTTCTTGGCTGCTGGTCTTGATCTGAATGTTGAGCTTGGCGAGCTCAGCGCGGTTCCGCTGCAGGTCAGCGTCCTTGGCTGCAATGTCACGGCTGAGGCGATCGCGCTCCGCTTCGAGTTGCCGGCGCTGCTCCATCAGCGGGGCCAGTTCTTGTTGGAGCCGGCTGGCCTCCCGAGCAACCACCTTCAATTGGCTTTGGGCTGTGCTGCGCTCCTGTTCGGCACTGCGCAGGGCGCTGCGACTTTGGGCGAGGTCCTTGCGACTGCTGGCCAGGGCATCGCGGCTGTCCCGCAGACGTTGTTCGATTTGATCGAGCTCGAACAGCCCGGTGCGCAGGCGATCACTCACCAGCAGCATCAAGCCCAGTGAAATCGCACTGATCAAGCTGCCGGTCAGGACCGTGATGACCACGGCCGTTTTCTTGGGCCGCAGCCGAAACAGGCTCAGCCGCGCCTTGCCGACCTTGGATCCCAAGCGATCTCCCAGGGTGGAGAGCACTCCCCCGAGGATCAGCAGCGCCAGGATCAGGATCCAGCCGGACACGACGTTGGGCGACGACGGTCAGTATCGGTTGCAGGTGGTGGGAAATCAGCGGGGATCAGCCACCCGATCAGCCGTTTAGCTGAAGCGCTTCGCCAGGGCGAGCGGGTCAAACACGGTGATTTTTTTGCGGTCGATCTGCACCAGGCCGTCGTTGCGGAGGTCGCCCAAAAGCCGGGTGATGGTGACCCGGGTGGAGCCGATGGCTTCCGCGATGGCTTGGTGGGAGAGACGCAGGTCGATCGTGATGCCGTCGCTGCTTGGAACCCCAAAATCGCGGCAGAGCACCAACAGGAAACTCACCAGGCGCGAGGACATGTCGCGGTGGGTGAGGGTTTCGATCATGGTCTCGGTTTGCAGGATCCGAGAGGACAGACCTTGCAGCAAGAGCAGTCCCACCGCTGGGTCCTGTTCAATCGCCTTGCGCACCGAGGTGGCGGGGGCCGTCACCAGTTCAACGCGGGTGAAGGCAATCGAGTGATAGAAGCGGTCCGAGCGCTGGCCGGTCAGCAGGGAGAGCACCCCGAAGAGGCTGTTTTCCCGCAGGAGTGCCACCGTGATCTCCTCGCCGGATTCGTAGACCCGCGAGAGGCGAACGGCTCCGCGTTTCAGCAGGTAGACCTTTTCGGCTGGATCTCCTGGGAAAAAGATCGTTTTGCCGCGCTCAACAATTTCGGTCGTGCTGCCACTCAGCCCCCGGATGACATCCAGCAGCGTTGCGTTGGGCGGGAGCGGACTTCCCGCGATCGGTGCGATCACAGAAGTTCCGGTAGTAGGGCTAGGGGAGTAGCGGCTGAATCCTTGCGTGGCCACGACCATTTCAGCGCGACTGAGTTGTGCTGGAACCTACGGATCAGTCCAGGGCAGCCCTGTAGCCATTGAAACTAATTCCGGGCTTCTTCCAAGGCCCGGGTCTGAGCCGCTTGGAGTTGTTGGATGCCAGCTTCGGCGAGGTCCACGAGGGAAGAGAGCTGTTGACGACTAAAGGGTGCGCCTTCCGCGGTGCCCTGAATTTCGAGCAAATGCAGCTCTTGATTCATCACCACGTTCAAATCCACCTCGGCGCGACTGTCTTCGCTGTAGTCCAGATCCAGCAGTGCGGCTCCATCCACGAGGCCGACCGAGACCGCGGCCACCTGGCCGATCAAGGGCGAGTGCTCCAGCACGCCGCGTTGTTCGAGCCGGCGCAGTCCCAGGGCTAGGGCCGCCCAGGCTCCCGTAATGGAAGCGGTGCGGGTTCCGGCATCGGCCTGCAGCACATCGCAATCGATCTGGAGTGTTCTCTCTCCGAGCAACTCCAGATCGAGGCAGGCCCGCAGGCTGCGGGCGATCAAGCGTTGAATTTCCTGGGTGCGGCCACTCAGCTTTATCAGTTCCCGTGGCTGGCGGCTTGGGGTGCTGGCGGGCAGGAGCCTGTAGTCCGCACTCAGCCAGCCCTTGCCAGAGCCCTTGCGCCACTTCGGGACACCCTCCTCGAGGCAGACGCTGCAGATCACGGCGGTGCGACCGGTGTGGACGGTGACGGAGCTGAGGGCAAAGCCCATCGGATCCCAGTCGAAGCGTGTGCTGCGTAGATCCGAGGGGCTGCGGCCATCCCGCCGAGGTTGGGTGCTGGTCATGGCCTCGATGGTACGGGTGTTTGCACTACAGGTAGTGCTTGTTGCTTGCCGGACGGCCTAACGCCGCTACATTCAGGATCCCAAGCGGCAGCCATGCACTCGATGACGGCCAGCATTGCAGCCACTCCCAGTGCGACGCCCCGTGCTGGACACCTGCGTCCGCTGGCCTCGATTCCAGCGTCGGCACCCGCCCGCAGTGTGCGTTTAGCGGCCCAACAAGAGGGGCAGCTTCAGGTGCATACGGCGCCTTTCCGCGGCAGCTTCAGTGGCGTGTTCAGTCAGGCGTTGCGCAGCGCTGGGCTCGGAAGCCGCGTGCTCGTCAGCCAGTTCCTGAAGGGCGGTGTTGATCAAGGTCTCGATCGCAGCGTTTGGCTCTGCGGTCGCTTGCAGTGGCTTCGTCCTGCCGTGGCGGGTTGCCTGGCCGAGCCCATGCCGGAATCTCAGGCGGATGCCGAGGCTGTGCGAGAGGTTTGGGAGTACACCCGCGAGCAGCTCTTGGGCGGACAGCTGGATCAGCTGGTGCTCGATGAGTTGGGCTTGGCTGTCGAGCTGGGCTATTTGGCGGAAGCTGAGGTGGTCTCGGCCCTGGAGCAGCGGCCGTCCAACCTGGATGTGATCCTGACGGGGCCGTCCATGCCCACGGCTTTGCTGGCCATGGCCGATCAGGTCACCCAGCTGCGCCGAGGTTTCTAATGCTCAAGAACGACCGTTGGATTAACGAGCAGGCCGCCCAGGGCATGCTCGAGCCCTTCCAGCCGCAGCTGGTCCGTCATCTCGATCCGGAGAACAGCCAAAAGCCGGTCTTGAGCTTTGGCTGCTCCTCCTATGGCTACGACCTGCGCCTCTCCCCCCAGGAGTTCCTGATCTTCCGGCATGTGCCCGGCACGATCATGAATCCCAAGCGTTTCAACCCGGCGAACCTGGAGCCGGTTCCGCTGCATGAGGACGAGGACGGGTCCTACTTCATCCTCCCGGCCCATTCCTATGGATTGGGTGTGGCGCTGGAGAACATGCGGGTGCCCCCCAACATCACCGTGATTTGCCTGGGCAAGAGCACTTATGCCCGTCTCGGGATCATCGTGAATACGACTCCAGCCGAGGCCAGCTGGGAGGGTCATTTGACCCTGGAGTTCAGCAACTCTTCCGGCGCAGACTGCCGGATCTACGCCAACGAGGGCATCTGTCAGTTGCTCTTCTTTGAGGGCGACCCCTGCGAGACGACCTACAAGGACCGGGCCGGTAAGTACCAGCACCAGCCCGAGCGCGTCACCTTGGCGCGCGTCTAGGCCCTAGGGGGCCAGGCGCGCTTTGTGCAGCCGGCTCTTCTCGTACCAAGCGGCAATTTCCGGTGCCCAGGCCTGGAGGTGAGGCCACATCAGATCGCAGAGCACCCGGATCTCTTCCTGGGCGTCGAGCTTGGCGCGCAGGTCCATGAAGTGGAGGAAGGCCCGCAGCGAGAAGCTGACGACGAAGTGTTGGCGGTAATCGAAAGGCAAGATGCCGCGGGCATGCTCCTCCGCAAAGCCAGCCGCGAGCATGTCGCGATAGCGCTCGGCCGCCACCTGGCAGAGGGCGAGATCCTTCTGCCGCTCGTCCGCCGTGTAGGCGTACTTCTTCCCTTGGCGATCGCTGTACTGGCCTTCAGGGCGGAGGTAGAAGACCTCTTCCAATTCCAGTTCGCCGTTGGCCGCCCGGCAGATCCGATCACCCGTGTAGCGCATCGACTGAACGTCAAAGCTCACCCCCACCCGGTGGGTGCGGGCCTGTTGCATGACGGAGTGGGGGAACCAGCCCACATTGAGCACGATCTGGGCGTGCTCGAGCGGACCGTAGTGACCGCGCTCGCCCGAAAGAAGGCGTTTGACACAGATCTCCCCGGCGCGGGTTTCATCGGGCCATTCCGCACGGTCAGCGGCCACGAACCCTTCGCTGTAGTCCTGGTGCATCCCCGCATAGACGCACTGCTGGGGGTTGGGGGTCGCTGCGATCAGCTCAACCCGAAAGCGTTTCATGGGCGGGCGATGGCGTGGGGAGCTGGTGCTGCAGGGTAACGGGCTTTGCGGGACTCAGCTGTGGCTGCGGGGGCCTGCCATGGCGGTGGACTCGGCAGGCTGCAACACGCTCGTCTCAGCAACACCAGCCATGGCCGGCAAGGGCGACCCGCTGACCAGGGCGGTGGTCAGGGCTTCCAATTCGTCCTGTGTGCGGGCCCCAATGGCGCGGCCAACGGGAGTGCCATCGGCAGCGAAGAACTCCAGCTGTGGGATGCCGTTGACGTCGTAGCGATCCACCTCCGGTTGCCAGCGGGGGTTGTCGACATTGAGCAGCACCACATCGAGTTGGCCGTGGTGTTCGCCCTCCACTCGCTCCATCGCTGGGGCCATGGCTTGGCAGGCTTCGCACCAGTCGGCGTAGAACTCGATCACGCTCGGGCGTCCGTTGCTGAGGGCGACGGCGGGCTCGAGCGATTGGCGCGCCAGTTTGTCTAGAGGTGCAGCTGGTGAGAGCCCCCCCCGAAGTAGGAAGAGTCCGAGGGCGAGCAGGGCTGCCACGGCGGCGAGCAGCATGCGCTCGCGTCGTCCCAGGGCTGCTGTGTTGCTCTCCACAGGCGGTCTCCTTGTGCTTGCCGCCAATCTGCCAGGACTGTTCGCAGTCCGCGTCGATACCCTGACGGTGGCTGAGTTGCGCCCGTGAAACGCCGCATCACCCTTCACTTCCCGCGGGAAGCCGTGCACCAGCCGATCACCTACCGCCTCGCGGTGGAATTCGACATTGCCGCCAAGATTCTGCGGGCTCAGATCGCGCCCAACCAGAGCGGAACGATGGTTGTGGAGCTCTCCGGAGATATTGACGATCTGGATGCGGCCGAGCAGTGGTTAGAGGGTCAGGGCCTGGGCCTGAACCGGGCCTCCGGCGAGATTGCGATTGATCCGCAGCGTTGTGTGGACTGCGGGATCTGCACCAGCGTTTGCCCGAGTGGAGCCCTGAGTTGCACGGCTCCTGAGTGGAGGCTGACGTTCAACGCGCAGCGTTGCCTGGTCTGCGAGCAATGCATCCCCTCATGTCCCTTTGAGGCGATTGCTCTGGTGTTGGATCAAGCTGTGGGCGCTGCCCAGTGATGCGCCCATCCATGCGCCCTGTGACTGCCGTGCTCGGTTTCTTGGTCCTGCCGCTGCGGGCGCCGATGTTGCTGGTGCTGTTTGCGGTCAGCGCCTTCATGGGGTTGCACTGGGCCGATGTGGCACCGCAGTTGGCCACCCAGGCAAGCACCCCCTTGCAGCAAGAATTTGCGGGGCCTTGGTTTTGGCCGTTGCAGTGCCTGCAGGAGCTGCTCGTGGTTGTGCTCTGCACCATGCCCGATCTTCTGCTGCGGGAGCTCTCGCAGTTGATGGCGGCGAGTAAAGCCCTGACCTTGGTGGTCACCCTGCTGGTGGTCATCTCCGGCGGCTTGTA
>JAAZUZ010000086.1 GCA_018623875.1 Synechococcus sp. HW_metabat.21 | reverse complement strand
GCTCACGTTGCTGACACCCAGCACCACGTGAACACCCGGCAGGTTCTCGCGGATCATGCGAATCGCATTCAGCGTCGCTAGTCCGTTCTCCCGGTCTTCTTCAATGCCCGTCGAGATGGGGAGTGCGAGGGGGTCGTAGAAGATCTCGTGGGCCGGGATGCCGAATTCCAGGGCGTCGCGGTAGGCCCGCTGAGCGATCGCAAATTTGCGCTCCGCCGTCCGGGCCATGCCCTCCTCATCAATGGTCCCGACCACGACTCCCGCGCCGTAATCGCGAGCGAGTTCAAGGACCTTGAAAAAACGCTCGTCGCCGTCCTCGTAGTTGGTGGAGTTGAGGATGCATTTGCCACCGGCCACTTTGAGGCCGGCCTCCATCTTCTGCCACTCCGTGGAGTCCAGCATCAGGGGGAGATTGACGTTGGTCACCAGACGGCTCACCAACGCGTGCATGTCCGCCTCGCCATCGCGGCCGACATAGTCGACGTTGACGTCGAGCACGTGGGCGTTCTCCTTCACCTGGCCCCGGGCAACGGAGACCAGACCATCCCAGTCCTCCTCGGCGAGCAGCTCGCGAACCTTCTTCGAGCCGCTGGCGTTGAGGCGCTCGCCAATGATCAAGAAGGAGTTGTCCTGCAGATAGGGCGTCACTCCATAGATCGAGCTGGCAGCGGGCTCGTACTGCAGGGCAGGACGTGGGGCCTCAGCATCCGCCTCCAGGCCGCCACGGACTGTGCGCTGAGCTGGCTTCAGTTCCGCGGAGAGCTCAGCCAAGGCGGCGATGTGTGCAGGCGTAGTTCCGCAACAGCCACCGATCACTTGCACCCCAAGATCTTCAACGAAGTGCATAAGCTGCATCTTCATTTCGGTGGGGGTGAGCCGGTAATGGGCCACACCGCCGATGTTTTCCGGTAGACCCGCATTCGGGATACAACTCACCACGAACGGGCTGTGGGCTGAGAGGTACCGGACGTGCTCCTTCATCTGCTCGGGGCCCGTCGCGCAGTTCAGGCCCAGCACATCGATCGGGAAGGGCTCCAGAATCGACACCACCGCCGCGATGTCTGAACCCACCAACATCGTGCCGGTGGTTTCCATCGTCACGCTCACCATCAAGGGCCGGCGTTGACCGGTTGCCGTGAAGGCCTGCTCGATCCCCTGCAACGCCGCCTTGATTTGCAGGACGTCCTGACAGGTTTCGACAATGAAGAGGTCGACGTCTCCGGCGATCAAGCCCTCGGCCTGCTCCGCGAAGGAATCGCGCATCTCGTCGAAGCTGATGTGCCCCAACGTCGGCAGCTTTGTCGTCGGGCCCATCGATCCCGCCACGAACCGTGGCTTCTCGGGTGTCGAGTAAGCGGCGGCCATTTCTCGGGCCAGTTCCGCTGCCCGCTTGTTCAGCTCAAAGGCTTTGTCTTGGATGTCGTACTCGGCCAGGACCGTGGAGGTCGCGCCAAAGGTGTCAGTCTCAATGACATCGCAACCGGCTTCCAGAAACAGCCGATGCACGGCCTGCACGGCATCCGGCCGAGTGAAGACCAGGTTCTCGTTACACCCCTCAAGGGCCAGACCGCCGAAATCGTCGGCGGTCAGATCCATCTGCTGCAACGAGGTTCCCGTTGCACCGTCAAACACCAACACAGGCCGCTCAGGGCTGTGCAAGCGCTCCAGGAAGCCAATGCGTTGGGTGGCGAGCATCAGTCGATCAACCGTCAAGTCGGACGCGGCTGACCCAGTGGTCATAGGCGGGATCACGCCCTTCGGTGATGGCCGTGAGGCGCTCGCGGATGGCATTCATCACGGGGCGCTCGGAACTGAGTTCTGTGGTTTCCACGCGACGGATGGGCGTGACCTTGGCCGCGGTGCCGCTCAGGAAGACTTCGTCGGCGATGACCAATTCGCTCTTGTCGACGGGACGCTCCAACGTGGGGATGCCCATGGCTTTAGCCAGTTCCAGCACGCTTGAGCGGGTGATGCCCTCAAGGATGTCCTGATCAACGCCAGGTGTGATCAAAACGCCGTCACGAACGATGAAAAGGTTCATGCCACTGGCCTCGCTCACCTTGCCGCGGCTGTTCAGGAGCAGGGCTTCGTCAAAACCACTCTTGACGGCCTCGGTCTTGGCCAGGGAGCTTGTGATGTAAGCGCCGCTGATCTTGCCGCGCAGGGGCAAGGATCGATCCTCTTGGCGAGTCCAGGAGCTAATCCGGCAGCTCACCCCCTCCGGGGAGAGGTAGTCACCAAGCTCGAGCCCGTAAATCAGAAAATCGGTCTCGATGTTGTGCAGACGGGGAGCAATCCCAAGATCACTCGTATAAACGAAGGGGCGGAGATAGACCGGACAGGTCGGTTTATTGGCTCGAAGGAAAGCGTGAATCGCAGCGTGAATGGTCTCCTCGCTGAGCTCCGTCAGCAGCAGACGGGCGCTCTGGCTTAGCCGGCGGGCGTGGCGGTCAGCCCGGAACAGAAGGATCTCGTTCGCATCCGCGGGGTTGGGGATGGCCCGCATCCCGCCAAACGCACCGGTGCCGTAGTGCAGGGCATGGGTCGCGACCGAGAGAGTGGCCTCAGCGAAAGGCACGCATTTGCCACCGAACCAGGCGTAGGGCAGGAACTGATGCATGGGGTCGGTGGGGGCGGCCACAGCTGCAGACGATCTTCTCACTGCCCGGTGCCCTAGCGCGAGTGCTGACCCAGCAAGATGGTCCGATGCACCGTCTCGCGGCTGTCCCCGGTAGCAACAGCCCTGATGACGGGGTGATCTATGTCGAACAGCCGGGTGCCGACCTGGTTGTTCTCTCAAGCGCGGACACCGATCTGGCGGCGCTGGCCGCAACCCTCGATCAGGAGAGCTTTCCCGCTGGTCAGCGGCGCCAACTCCAGGGCCTGAATCTCGCGAGCCTCCAACACCCCGCGGTGCTGGATCACTACATCAGCACCAGCCTGAGTGGCACCCAACTGGTGCTGATTCGGCTGCTCGGCGGCCGGGGCCACTGGAGTTACGGACTGGAGCAATTCCGTCTCTGGGCCGAGGCCGCCTCAGACCGGCACCTGGTGGTGATGGCCGGAACCGCTGATGAAGACGAGGCGTTGGCCTGCCTCAGCAGCGTTCCCGCTGCCCTGGCGCTCGCCTGCAGTCAATGCCTCAGAGAAGGGGGGACGGACAACCTGCTGGCGGCGCTTAAAAGCCTGGGAACGTACCTCGATCAGGGCGAGGTGGTCCTTCCTGTCGCCCAGGCCGTTGAAGACCCCAAGTCCTACGACTGGCGGATGGAGTCCGGCCCACGGGTGGGCGTGGTGCTTTATCGCGCGCTCCTGCAATCAGGGGATCTGGCGCTGGCGGAGGCCCTCCTCGTCGCCCTCAGAGCCCAGGGCTTAGCCCCCCGGGCGTTGTGGGTCAGCAGCCTGCGGGACACCGCGGTTCAGCGGGGGGTGCTCGATCTGCTGCAACGGGAACAGGTGGATGCCGTGCTTTGCACCACCTCCTTCGCGTCGGTCCAATCCGCCGAGGCTGGCCTGGGGGCGCCCCTCTGGGAGGAGCTCGGCGTTCCGGTTTTTCAGGTCCTCTGCAGCACCCAGTCCGCTGCGGCCTGGCAGGCCAGTCCGGTGGGGTTGGCCTCCCTCGATCTCACGCTGCAAATCGCGATGCCGGAACTGGACGGCCGCATCACAACACGGGTCGGCGCCTTCAAAGAGCTCGCGCAGGCCGACGACCGTCTCGCCACCGGACTGCATCGCTATGTCCCTGCGCCGGAGCGCCTCGATTGGGTCGCCGAACTGGTTTGGCGTTGGTGTGATCTGCGGGCCACGTCCCCACAGGACCGTCGCCTGGCGCTCGTGCTGGCGAATTACCCCACCCGCAACGCCCGTCTTGCCAATGGCGTCGGGCTCGACACCCCCTCCAGCGCAGCAGCAATGCTGGCGTGGTTACGGGACGCTGGCTACAGCCTCGGAGCAGAGATCCCGGGCGATGGCGACGCGCTGATTGCAGCGCTGCTCGCCGGCCGCACGAACGACCCTGAGAGCAGTCACCTCAAGGCGGCTGACCATCTCTCCCTGCAGGTCTATCTGGAGTGGTACTCCGCGCTTCCCAGCGCCGCCCGCGAGGGCCTCGAAGCCCAGTGGGGGACACCGCAGCAGGACCCATCCCTCGAACGGGATGGATTTCCAATCCATGGACTGCGTTTTGGCAACGCGGTCGTGATGATCCAGCCCTCCCGCGGCTACGAGAGGGATCCGAGCCTGAGCTACCACTCTCCCGATCTGGCTCCCACCCACCACTACCTGGCCCATTACCTCTGGCTGGCCCAAACCGCTCGGGTGCAGGTGGTCTGCCATGTCGGGAAGCACGGCAACCTCGAATGGCTGCCTGGGAAGGGGCTGGGACTCTCCGGTAGCTGCTTCCCAGAGTTGGCCCTGGGGCCCATGCCCCACCTCTATCCCTTCATCGTGAATGACCCGGGAGAAGGTTCCCAGGCCAAGCGGCGCGCCCAAGCGGTGATCCTCGATCACCTCACCCCCCCTCTCGGTCGAGCGGGACTGCATGGGGACCTGCGGGAGCTGGAGGCGCTGATCGATGAGTACTGGGAAGCGGTGCAACTCGGGAGTGCCCGCAGTGAGGGGCTCCGGGCCGAGATCCTTCAACAGCTCAGTGCATCGGAACTCGAAGGGGTGCTGGCGAGCAGCGAGGGGGATGATCCCTTGGATGCGGCTGATGGCTATCTCTGTGAGCTCAAGGAAGCGCAGATCCGCACGGGATTGCATCGCTTTGGCTCCTTGCCTGCCCCTGACGCCCGCGCGGAATTACTGGCCTGCTTGGCGCGCCCTCCGCAGCAGAACGGCCTCGGCCTGATGCAGGCCATGGCGCGTGATGCGCAACTGTGCCTGGACCCCTGGGCTGATCCGGAAGAACAGCCGCTTGAGGTAACCGATCGAGATCGCCTGATCGGCCTCGGTCTGGAGCAACCCCGCCGTTGCGGGGATGCCGTCGAGTGGCTGGAGCACCAGGCGCTGGATCTCTGCCAGGCCCTGCTGTCGGGAGCCACCGCAGTCCCGGCGACGGGTCCGGAAACCGCCGCGGTGCTCCGGCGTCTTCAGCGGGAGCTGGTGCCGAACCTGCTGCACTGCGGAGATGCTGAACAGACCGCGTTCCTGCGGGGCATGGCCGGGCAGCGCATCGCCGCCGGTCCCTCAGGCGCCCCAACAAGAGGGCGCCCGGACCTTCTGCCAACGGGCCGCAATTTCTACAGCGTGGATTTGCGCGGTCTGCCAACGGAAGCGGCCTGGGACCTCGGACGCCGCAGTGCGGAGTTGCTGGTGGAGCAACACCTCATGGAAGAAGGCGAACCCCTACGCCACCTCGCCCTCTCGGTCTGGGGCACCAGCACGATGCGTAACGGCGGGGAAGACATCGCCCAGTGCCTGGCGCTGATGGGAGTGCGGCCGATCTGGGATGGGCCCAGCCGCCGGCTTGTCGACATCGAATTAATTCCGTTGTCTGCTTTGACCCGCCCCAGGGTGGATGTGACCCTGCGCATTTCTGGGTTGTTCCGCGACGCCTTCCCCCAGCTGGTGGGCTGGGTCAACCAAGCGACCGCCCTCGTCGCTGCGGCCGAAGAAGACGCCGATGCGAACCCCCTCGCTGAGGCTGCTCGACGTGATGGCCATGCCTGGCGGGTGTACGGCTCTGCACCGGGTGCCTATGGCGCGGGTCTTCAAGGGCTCATTGATAGCGGTGAATGGGAGAACCGGGATGACCTGGCTGAGGCCTACTTGAACTGGGGCAGTTGGCGCTACGAGGGAGATGGCGGTGGCGCCCTGCGCATCGCGGCGGATCGAGGCGGGTTCGAGCGGCGTCTGAGTTCGGTCCAGGTGGTGCTGCAGAACCAGGACAACCGTGAGCACGATCTACTGGATTCCGACGACTATTACCAATTCCAAGGCGGGCTCAGTGCCGCGGTGGAGTCCGTGCGTGGAGCCGCCCCCGCGGTCTGGTTCGCGGACCATTCCCGCCACCAACGTCCGCGGGTTCATCGGCTCGAGAAGGAATTCGACAAGGTGTTGCGCTCTCGCGTGCTCAATCCCCGCTGGATCGAGGGGATGCAACAACACGGCTACAAGGGTGGCTTCGAGATGGCCGCGAGCCTCGACTACCTGTTTGCCTACGACGCCAGTACGGGGCGGGTGCCGGATTGGAGTTACGGCTCAATCGCTCAGCAGTGGCTGGAGTCCAAGGAGGTTCTGGACTTCCTCAAGTCGCACAATCCCTGGGCGCTGAGGGACATGGCGGAGCGGCTGCTGGAAGCCCACAACCGCGGTCTTTGGAGCGGCGCACAAAAAAACCAGCTCTCGCATCTGCGGGAGCTGGTCTTAGACGCGGAAGCGTTGATCGAGGGTTAGAGGTCCTTGACCCAGCCTTTGAAGGCGCCGATGTCGCCAGGCTTCGACTGCGCAGTATTGGCAGGCTTGGGCTGTTGAGCAGCTGCCTCGGCTTGTTGCTCCTGTTCAGCCTTGATCGCAGCAGGGCCACCGGGGACATTCACGCCGAAGGATGAACCGCGCTTGCGCTCATCCAGCTCGGCCATGGTCATCGGCTCGCAGAACGTCTTCTTGACAGCCTTGGGGATGCCACCGGTGAGGTCGGTCTGCACTTCAGCGGGCTTGGGATCGCCGAGACCCTCGGACTTGACGACGCGACGGGCCTCCATCGAAGCGACCTCATCGATGATTTCCTTACTGCCGGGGCTGTCCACAGTCCCGGGGAAGGTGCGCCGGATCGTGTTCGATTGGCGCATGAAATCAACGTTCCCCATGCTGCTGGACGTATCAGCATCAAGGAAGAACGCCTCTTCTTTTTTCGCTGGCTCCCGCTTGGTTACGGGAGTCTGCGGCTTGTCACTACCCAGCAGACGATCAAACAGGCCCATCGCAAGGGATCACGAT
>JAAZUZ010000085.1 GCA_018623875.1 Synechococcus sp. HW_metabat.21 | reverse complement strand
GGCGTGCTCGATAACGACCTTTGGAAGTGGGACCCTTCAGCCGTTGCCAGGGCCTTGTCTCACCCCATGGCCCTCACAGAGGCGTGGGCTCAGGGGCAGGGGCATGTGGTCTTTGGCTTGATGCTGTTAGTCGGAATGTTTGCCGACGCACTCATTCAACGGCGTTGGCGCTGGGTCGCTCCCGACTGGCGCGATTTACCCCGCCTTGGCTACGGCGTGGCCATGGCCATGGGGGCCGTCCTCGCCATGGGGGGCAATGACAGTCAATTGTTGCGGTATCTGCCCAACGGCTCACCCCAAGGCTGGCTGGCCATTCCAGCCATGGTGGCTGGAATCATCGCGGGCTTCAGGATTGCTGAACAGCTCAGCGTCAAACACCACTGAGGACTGACGGTATCGATCAGCGTTGCCATCTTGAGTCCAATGATCGAGCGCTCGATGGGAAAGCTTCTGATCTGCGCAGTCGCCCTGATGACCTCAGCCCCATCGATTGCATGGGGAGGGAATGTGGACATCAACGAGTTCACCAATTGGCTACTCGAGGATGGACAAATCGAACTGAATGCCTGCCGCGAGGAGGCATCGACAGAGGATCAGGACATCCAGCCAGCCTGCTGGGACTAACGACCATGAAAAAGCCGGCCCAAAGGCCGGCTTGGTTGCAATCAGAACTGTTGACGAGCCCTAGGCCCGTGGCTCAACGGCAGAACAGCATCTCCTGGTAGGTGGGCAGGGGCCAGGCGGTGTCATCCACCAGCACCTCCAGGGCATCGGCGGCTTCCCGCAGCTCGCCCATGCGCACCATCAGCTGATCGGCGCAATGGCGCATGTGGGCCTCGGCGCCGTGGGGCGCGTTGCCCAGGGCGTTCTCCAGAACAGTGGCGCGGTCCAGCAAGCGTTGGTTCAGCAGGGCAATCTGCTGCGCAATTGCCTTCGACGGCGTCAGGCCAATGGCCTCCTGCTCCTGCAGGGAGCCGGCCAGCTCGCCCAGGTAGGCACTGACGGCGGGGTAGAGCTGGGTGCGGGCGATCCGCACCGCCAGGCGGGCCTCCACCTCAATCGCCAGGCAGTACTGCTCGGAGTACACCTCGAAGCGACTCTCCAGCTCAACGGGGCTGAGCACGTTGTGGCGGGAGAAGAGGTCGCGGATGGCGGGACGCTGCAGCACCGGCAGGGCATCCGCGGTGGTGCGCAGGTTCTCCAGACCGCGCTCCTTGACAGCCATCTCATGCCACTCGCTGGAGTAGCCGTCGCCGCCAAAGATCACGCTGCCGTGCTCCTTGGTGACCTGCTGCAGCACGGCCATGCTGGCCTGCTCCACGCTCTCACCTTTGGCGGTGCGGGCCTCCAGCTGATCGGCAATCCAGGCCAGAGAATCAGCCAGAACCGTGTTCAGCACCACCAGGGGACCGGCCACGGATTGACCGGAGCCCACGGCGCGGAACTCAAAGCGGTTGCCGGTGAAGGCGAAGGGGGAGGTGCGGTTGCGGTCGCCGGCGTCCTTGGGGAATTCCGGCAGGCTGTCGATGCCCAGACGCATCATTCCGCCGGTGGCCGAGCTCTTGAGCTGACCGGCCTTGATCTGGTTGAAGACGTCCTCGAGCTGGCTACCGAGGTAGACCGAGATGATCGCCGGCGGTGCCTCGTTGGCGCCGAGGCGGTGGTCATTGCTGGCGGTCGCAATCGCAGCACGCATCAGCGGGCCGAACTGGTGAACGCCACGGATCACAGCCCCGCAGAACAGCAGGAACTGCATGTTCTCGTGGGGAGTGCTGCCGGGGTCCAGCAGGTTGCCCTGGGTGCTGTTGCCGATGGACCAGTTGACGTGCTTGCCGCTGCCGTTGACGCCGGCGAAGGGCTTCTCGTGCAGCAGGCAGGTGAAGCCGTGCTTTTTGGCCGTGCTCTTGAGCACAGTCATGATCAGCTGCTGGTGATCGGTCGCAACGTTGGCGGCCTCGTGCACCGGAGCAATCTCGAACTGGCCTGGGGCCACCTCGTTGTGGCGGGTCTTCGCGGGAACACCCAGGCGGTAGAGCTGGTCCTCGACGTCCTGCATGAACACCTGAACCCGCTCGGGGATGGCGCCGAAGTAGTGGTCGTCGAACTGCTGCCCCTTGGCCGGAGGCGCGCCAAACAGGCTGCGACCGGAGAGCTGCAGGTCAGGGCGGAGCGCCATCAGGGCGTTGTCCACCAGGAAGTACTCCTGCTCGGCGCCGCAGCTGGAGTTGATCGGGGCGATCTCGGTCTCGCCGAGCAGTTGCAGCACCCGGCGGGCCTGGCGGTTCACGGCTGCGTTCGAGCGCAGCAGCGGGGTCTTCTTGTCGAGGGCTTCCCCGGTCCAGGAGACGAAGACCGTGGGAATGCAGAGGGTGACCCCATTGGGGGTGCGCATCAGCCAAGCCGGGCTGGTGGCGTCCCAGGCGGTGTAGCCGCGGGCCTCGAAGGTGGAGCGCAGGCCACCGTTCGGGAAGGAGGAGCCGTCGGGCTCACCCTGTACGAGCAGCTTGCCGGTGAAGGCGGTGATGGCACGGCCATCACTCTTCGGGGTGATGAAACCGTCGTGCTTCTCCGCGGTCAGGTTGGTGAGCGGATAGAAGACGTGGGAGTAGTAGAGGGCGCCGCGGCTGGTCGCCCAGTCCTTCATCGCATTCGCCACGGAGTCGGCGATGGACGGGTCGATCGCACCACCTTCACGGATGGTTTTCTGAAGCGACTTGAACACCTGGCGAGGCAGGGCCTCCTTCATCCGAGCCAGGGTGAAGACGTCATCAGCCCAGATCTCATGGAGGGCTGAAGGCTTGGTCACCGCAGCGGGCTTGCGCCGCTGAATGGTCTGCAGGGCAGCAAAACGCTCAGCGCTTGGCATGGCCACTTTGGTATCGGGGTGACACCATCATCGGCGACGGCCTGCCGGTTAGCGCAGGGTGCGCCAGTCGCCACTGGGGGTGCGGCGCTCAAGGCCCACGAACTGGCTCATCAATTGGTCCTGCAGCTCCGCGGGGAAGGCTGGATCAATCAGGCCCTGGTGGACCAGCCAAGCCAGTGCGGTGCTCTGGGCCAGCTCCACGCTCTCAAACAGGTCATCAAGCACCGGATGGGGCTCGCCGCCTCGATCCGTTAGCCGGAATTCCACGGGAAAAGAACGCAACAGGGTCATGTGCCCAAGCCTCACCGCAACGGCAGATCCGTGTCGCAACGCAGAACACAGCCGCGCGTGTCCCGCTAACTCAGTTCAAAGAGCAGCAGATCCACCCCCTCTGCTCCGGCCTCGAGGGAGTGCGGGGCCTCACCGGCCGCCAGGCCCAGGCCATCGCCGCGGGATAGGGGCTGGGGAGACGCCAAGCCACCGTTGATGATCTGCATCCAACTCGCGCAGCTGCCGCTAGCGGGCCAAGGCAGTTGGGTTCCGGCGTCCACCTGGGCCCGCCAGAGCCGCACGGGCCGATGGATCGCCATCGCCTCACCGGCAGCGTCCGGATCGATCAGGGGGGTCCAGCCCTGCTGCAGGGCGAAGGGTTTCTGCTCGTAAGCCGGGGCGATGCCGGCGGAAGCCGGTTCGATCCAGATCTGCAGCAGACGGCAAGGGGACTCCCCACCGTTGACCTCGCTATGGACGACACCGGTCCCTGCACTCATGCGCTGCACTTCACCGGCGCGCAGCACCTCGGCGTGGCCCATGGAATCGCGGTGGTGCAACTCCCCCTCGACCATCACCGTGATGATCTCCATGTCCCGGTGCGGGTGCATGCCGAACCCCTTCCCCGCGGCAATGACGTCGTCGTTAATGACACGCAGGGGACCAAAGCCCATCCAGGCCGGGTCGTAGTGGCTCGAGAAAGAAAAGCTATGCCAGCTGTCGAGCCAATCGAGCTGGCTGTGAAAACGCTCAGCTGCAGGGCGCAACAGCGGGGGCATTACCGGGGGGCTTGAAGCGTCTCCAGTCTGACGAGCAGGTCCGCAATGCTGTCGTCCTTGGCCGGGTGGTTGGCGTTGCTGACCAGCTGACGGCCAACGACGTGGGCACCCAAGTGCGCCAGCTGGAGGCGCAGGGCGGTCATCACCGTGGTGCCACCGCCGCCTGAGTGGGTGGCGATCACCACGGGCCGGCCGTTGAAGAGCGCACGAAAGTCACTTCCCTGGACCGAGAGCCAGGCGATGGCGCTGGTGAGCACCGGCGGAATCGAGCCGTTGTATTCCGGGGCGCAGATCACCCAGCGAGGGGTATCCATGAGCTTCTGCTGGAGAGCAGCCAAAGCCGCCGGGGTGCCCTTCTCCTGGGCCCGCGGCGTAAACAGCGGCAGATCAACAGCAGTCAGGTCCAGCACCTCAGCGCTGCGGCCTTGGCTTCGGGCAGTCGCCGCAAAGCGTTCCGCCAACTTGAGGTTTTCCCCGTTGCTCGCGGCCAGGACGAGAAGGTCAGCCACTACTTCACACCAGGGATAAAGCGACGCTCGTGGTCACCGCCCTTGAGCATCCGGTTCCAATAGACCCAGGGCAAGACCGCGGTCTTCATGACCCACATGCTCCAGCGTTCCTTGGTGGGATCCAGGGGGAAGGAGGGAACGGGCTGCTGCTCGTAGTTGAACTCGGCCATGATCGTCTTGCCGTAGCCGGTGATCAGCGGGCAGCAGCTGTAACCGTCGTAGGAACCCTGACCCTGGCCGCCCTCGAGCTGGGCGAGCAAGTTGGTCACCAGCACAGGGGCCTGACCGCGAACGGCGGCCGCGGTCTTGGAGTTGGGCATTCCGCTGACATCGCCAATGGCGAAGACGTTCGGGAAACGAACGTGCTGGAGGTTGTGCTTGCCGACCTCAACAAAACCACTGGAGGCAGCCAGGGGGCTTTGGGCGACGACGTCGGGGGCCGCCATCGGCGGGGTGACGTGCAGAAGCGCGTAGTTGATGACCTCCTCGCGGGGCTCTTCACCGTCTTTGCTGACCTTGAAGACCGCCTCTTTGCTGTCGGGACGGACTTCGATCAGGGTGTGGGAATAGCGGGCATCGATGCCCTTGCGCGCGACCACCTCCCGCAGGGGGGCCGCATAGGTCGGAACCCCAAAGATTCCTGGGGTGGCCGTGGCGTAGATGACCTTGCTTTTGGCAGCGATCGCTGGATCGCGCTTAATGGCGTCGTCGGCCAAATAGGCGATCTTTTGGGGCGCCCCGGGGCACTTGATGGGCATCGGGGCGCAGGTGAAGACTGCGTTACCGCCCTTGAAGTTCTGGATGCACTCCCAGGTGTAGGCCGCGAAATCCTTGGAGTAGTTACTGCAAACCCCGCCTTTGCCTAGGGCATCAGGGAGGCCCTTGATGGCATCCCAGTTGAGCTTCATGCCGGTGGCCACGACGAGCGCGTCGTAACTGATGGTTTGGCCGCCGCTCGTGCTGACGCTGTTGCTCTCAGGCGCGAAACCCGCCACGGACTCTCGAATCCAGGTGACGCCAGCAGGGATCAGGCTGGCCTCATTGCGGCGGGTCTGCTCGAGGCTGAAGACCCCGCCACCCACCAGGGTCCAACCCGGTTGGTAGTAGTGATCGCTGGAGGGCTCCAGGATGGCGATATCCAGGGCCGGTCGGGATTTCTTGAGGCGGGCCGCCACCGTGATTCCGGCGGCACCACCGCCCACGATCAATACCTGGTGATGGCCCATGGCCCCTGATACAAGACGCGCTTATCCACAGATCTAACCAGAAGGGGGCCAGATGGCAGCCCAATTCAGAGATTTTCGACGCAAGGGGTGGACAACGAGCGCGATGCGTCCTCCTTTTCGCCGATGGATACGTCCTTGACGCTGAACCGACTACTCGTCGGGAGCCACCTCGACCACCCAGCTGCCGAGATAGCCCGAGATCGGCACGGCACCAGGAGCCTGACCCAAGGCGTTGAACTGATACATCCCAGCGTCTGGGTTGTAGATCTCAAGGTGAAGGCCAATGGTCCCGCCGACGGGGACGGGGCGCTCAGGGAAGACCTCGATCGCGGTGCCATCGCCACTGACCTCAACGGTTGCGGGGATCACTTCAAGGCAGGTGGTCTTTTTCAAGGTGCCGCCGCGCTGCATCCGGCACACCTCGACGTTCTTGGGTTCGATCTCAGCATCGAAGTAATCCGGCACAGAGACCGCCAGCTTGATCAAAGCCGTCTTGCGATCTTTAGGCCCCAGGATCAAGTAGTAATCAGCACGTGAGCCTGAGCGGGTCGATGAGGTCGAGTAGTAGAGCTTGCGGAAATCGCGGTCGTTGTTCCAGCGAAATTCAAACCCCGAGCTACTACCACCTTCAGCCAGTGCAGGCAGGGTGCACAGCGGAGCTGCAAGAACACTCACAGCAGAGACAAGCCCGACTGCCAAACGCTTCGCAGAGGTTTGGAAGCGATAGATGTTTCCCATCCCAGAAGCTTAATCTGAGACAGAAACGAGCCTGGAGTCCAGACATCATCACTTAATTGAAACCTTGGGTTAACGCTGGGTTAACGATCAGCCAAGAGATAATTAAGGCCGGTCAACTAACATCTTGCGGTGTGGCCTGAAACACATCCAGCTGGCGCGAATTACACCAAATGGTAATTTTCTGACGGCTAACTTTTAACCAGCTCCATTCGGGGCATCTCTCCTCTTTGGTGTGAGGACCAATGAAACTGTTCCAGAAGCTTCTTCTGGCGCCTGCAGCCTTGGGCCTTCTGGCTCCTGTTGCTGCAAACGCCGCTGACGTCAACATCGCTGGCCTGAGCGCTTACAGCACCCAGGACCAGGTCACCTCCATCACTCAGTTCTCTGACGTGCAGCCCACCGACTGGGCATATCAGGCACTGAGCAACCTGATCGAGCGCTACGGCTGCGTCGCTGGTTACCCCAACGGCAGCTTCCGCGGCAACCGTGCGATGACCCGCTATGAAGCGGCCGCACTGCTGAACGCTTGCCTCGACCGGATCACTGAGGTGACCGACGAGCTC
>JAAZUZ010000084.1 GCA_018623875.1 Synechococcus sp. HW_metabat.21 | reverse complement strand
TCCAGAAGAATCTGCTGATCTTCAACGATGAGGCAGCGCAAGAGTCCCGCGATGCAGGTCTCAGGCTAGATCCGCTTTCAGGCTTCGAACATGCAGCAGTCAGTCGTTCATGCTCAGATTGAGGTCTCGGCTGGCCGTGGCACGGCTGATGCCCGCTTCGATCAGCAGTGATTCAACGGTCGGGCGCAGGGTTTCGGCATCGTTCTGATCCACCATCGCCAGTCGACATCGACGGGCCAGCACGTCGGTGGTGCTGAAAACATGCTCCTTGTCGATGACGTGGCGAATTTCGGCGCGACAGAGGGGAATCACGCCACTGAGTGGTTCCAGCTCAGCATTGGATTGATCCGCAATCACCGAAAGGGCTCGCAGGCCGAAGCTGCTCTGAAGATGCATCACCTGGGCATCCCTTAGTGGTGTGTCCGGCAGGACGTCCTGCAGTTTCACTTGCTGCTCGAGGAGCCCAGCCCTGGTCTGTTCAGGCGTGCTGGCACTGCCCAGCAACGGCATCGCCGACGGTTCCGCCAGGGGACGGTTCAGCTGTTGCTCCACCGCCCGCAGGGTATCGATGGCCATGGGTCTGCAGGTGGTCCATTTCCCGCCCATCACGCTCACGAGCCCGCAGGGAAGGGTTTCCACGTCGTGCTCACGAACGACACGACTGCTGTCGCGGTCGGTGTCGGCAGGTTTGAGCAATGGGCGCCCTCCGGCCCAGCGGCTGGTCACCGTGGGGTTCTGGACGGCAGGGAACCAGTCCCGGATGTACCTCAGCAGGTACTGCTCTTCCGCTTCAGACGGTGCTGTGGCCTCGTCCAGGCTGCAGGCTTCATCGGTGGTTCCCACAAGCGTCCTTCCGAAGAACGGGAGCATGAACAACACCCGGCCATCTGCCGTGGACGGCACCAGCAGGCCGACACCTTCAGGGCAGAGATCTTCGGCAATCACCAGATGACTGCCGCGGCTTGTCAGCATCCTTGGGCTGGCGGTCGGGTCGGCCAGTTGTCGGATCGCATCCGATTGAATCCCGGTGGCATTCACGATCACGGCTGCCGTCCATCGCTGCTGTCGGCCTTCGCGGTCTTCACTCACCGCCCCGCTCAGCCGGCCCGCCTGATCCCGTTCGAACCCCACCACTCTGCAACGGGTCTGAAGCTGTGCCCCGCCCTGTTCAGCGCTCAGTGCCAGCAACAGATTCAGCCGGGCGTCATCAAATTGCCCGTCGCTGTAAGCCACCCCGCTCAACCCTGCTTTGAGCTCTGGTAGGGCCATCGCCATGGCCTCTCGCGAGAGCAGCCGGCTTGAGCCGATTCCTTCACTACCGGCCAAGGCGTCGTAGAGCCCCAGTCCAACGCGGTAATAGGCCTGGTTCCAGAGGGCAGGGGTCGGGAGCGCCAATTCCAGGCGTCGGGCGAGGAAGGGTGCTTCCTTCAGCCAGTGCCCCCGCTCCAGCAGAGCTTCCCGCACCAGCTTGAGTTGTGCGACGTCCAGCGTTTTGAAGGCCAGTTCGAGATAACGGACCCCGCCGTGCAGCAGTTTTGTGCTTCTGCAGCTCGTGCCTCCGCCGATGTCCCCGGCTTCAAGGATGGCGACCCTGAGGCCGCGGCGGACCGCTTCGTAGGCCACGCTGGCACCGCTGGCACCGCAGCCGATGACAAGGAGATCGACGGTCTGATCAGTCATGCCAGTTCAGGCTGCGGGAGACGGCGTCCGTCCAGGAGCGTCGCCAACCCGATCGTTGATCGGGACTCATGTCAGGGCTGAACAACGTGGCCCCACTCCGCCGCTGCTCATACAGGTTGTCAAGGGTCGCGATGACGCCGGACTGCAGGCCGGCTAGAAGTGCCACGCCGCGGGCGGTGCTTTCCAGACTCGCCGCCCGCCGCACTGTGAGGCCGGAGCAGTCAGCCTGCGCCTGCAGCAGCGGATCGGATGCAGCGGCTCCTCCGTCGACGGCCAACTCGCCCAGGCCCTGACCGAGCGCTGTTTCCGCAAGCTCAATCAGTGTCGCCACCGAGAGGGCGATGCCTTCCAGGGCTGCCCGTGCGATGTGGGCCCGTTGGCTGTCGCGGGTCAGACCGATCAACAGGCCCCGTGCCTTCGGATCCCAGTGGGGGGTGCCCCAGCCGGTGAATGCAGGGACCAGCATCACGCCACCGGAATCGGGAACCTCCATAGCCAGAGCATTGATCTGGGGGGCGTCGTCAATGATGCGAAGGCCATCGCGCAACCACTGAATGACAGTGCCCGCATTGAACAGGCTTCCCTCCAGGCAATAGGTGGGCGTTCCGTCGGCGTCGGTCCATCCGAGGGTGCTCAGCATTCCCGCGTCGGAGCGTCGAATCTGAGCTCCTGTGTTGATCACGAGAAAAGCACCGGTCCCATAGGTGCATTTGCTTTCGCCTGGTTGCAGGCAGAGCTGACCAAGCGTGGCTGCCTGCTGATCACCCAGCAATGCCTGGATCGGTAGTCCGGAGAACGGCAGATCCTTGTGGATCACCCCGAAGTCCCCTCTGCATGGCAGCAACTCCGGCAGTGCATTGCTGGGCAGACCTGTGTGGGCGCGGTAGTCGTCGAGCCAGCAGCGTCGCTCGAGGTCCATCAGCAGGGTTCGGCTGGCGTTGCTCATGTCGCTTCCATGCCGCTGGCCCCCGGTCAATTGCCACAGCAGCCATGACTCCACCGTCCCGAAGCAGAGGTCATCGGCCGCGGCAGCCCGTGCGGCCTCGTCATGGTTGCTCAGCATCCAGCGGATTTTGCTGGCACTGAAATAGGGATCGAGCAGCAGCCCTGTCCGGCGACTCCAGTCCTCAGCCAGCCCCTGGTGTTTCCATTCCGCGCAGATGTCTGCCGTGCGTCCGTCCTGCCAGACCAGCGCCGGACCGCAGGGTTGACCGGTGCTGCGCCGCCAGAGCACCGTCGTCTCCCTCTGGTTGGTGATGCCGCAGCTCACCACCGCCTTGCGCTGCTCCGGAGTGAGGGCTGCAGCGAGGTCCTGCATGGCCTGACGTTGGCTTCCCCAGATCTCGAGGGGATCCTGTTCCACCCATCCGTCCGCGGGGTAATCGATCGAAAGCGGAGCACTGGCACTCACGACGAGATCACCGCTGGCGTTGAACAGGGCGGCGCGCGAACTGCTGGTGCCCTGATCGAGTGCCAACAGGAGAGGCTGATCCGTCATGGCCGTTCCGTTTTTCTCCTGCTAGCGAGGGGAGCGCCTCTTGGTCAGCCCATCGCCTCTCCGACGCCCTTCACCGATCCCCCGGCCTGGGTGGCTGATGCGGTGATTTATCAGATTTTCCCTGACCGTTTCCGTCGCAGTGAACGGGTTGCGGCTCAGTCGACTCTGGATCTGCTCCCATGGGGCAGTGACCCCACTGAGCCCGGATTTCAAGGCGGGGATCTCTATGGCGTGATCGATGGTCTGGACCATCTCCAGGCGATGGGATTCAACTGCCTCTATCTGACCCCGATCTTCAGTTCAGCGGCCAATCACCGCTATCACGCCTTCGATTACTTCCAGGTGGATCCGCTGCTTGGCGGCAATGCGGCGTTGGATGCCTTGATCGACGCCGTGCATCAACGGGGCATGCGACTGGTCCTGGACGGGGTCTTCAACCATTGCGGCCGCGGCTTCTGGGCCTTTCATCACCTGGCTGAAAACGGCCAGGCCTCGCCCTATCGGAACTGGTTTCATGTTCACCGCTGGCCCATCGTCCCTTACCCGCAAGAGGGGCAGGACTGCGGGTATGACTGCTGGTGGGCCCTTCCCGACCTGCCGAAGTTCAACCATGCGGATCCCGGTGTCCGTGAGCATCTGCTCGCGGTGGGACGTCATTGGTTGGAACGGGGGATCGACGGATGGCGTTTGGATGTCCCCGCTGAGGTGCCCGATGATTTCTGGGTGGAGTTCCGAGAGGTGGTTCGGTCGGTGCGGTCCGATGCCTGGATCGTCGGAGAAGTCTGGGGGGATGCCCGGAGATGGCTCCAGGGACAGCACTTCGACGGTGTGATGAATTACCGGCTTGGCTGGAGCAGCCTCAGCTGGGTCGCGTCAGACCAGTTGCGCCAGACGTATCACAACCGGGAATACCCCCTCAAGCCGCTGGAGAGCAAAGAGCTGCTGGAGATCTGGGAGACAACGGCTGGTTGGTACCGGCCGGAGGTGAATCGGGCTCAGATGAACTTGCTGGACAGCCACGATGTGCCGCGGGCGTTGCACACCCTTCAGGGGGATGTTGCGGCTCTGAAGCTGGCCTTGCTGTTGTTGTTCCTTCAGCCGGGGGCACCCTGCGTGTACTACGGAACAGAGACTGGTCTGGCGGGAGGTCCCGATGGGGACCGTGCCAGTGGCCCGGAACCGGCCTGCCGTGAAGGCTTCCCCTGGCACAGGGATTGGCAGGCGGATCTAAGGCCCTATCTGGGTGAGCTCTCCAGACTCCGAGCGCAAGCAGGGCGGAGTCTGGAGGCCCTTCATTGGCGAACGGCCGGAGCGGATGGTCTGGTGGCCTCTGCCAAGACCTGGACGGTCTGGGTCAACCGCAGTCGTTGCGATCCCCTTGCCGTCGCGAAGCAGCACGGATCCGAGCCAGTGCTCATCACGGGTCAGTGGGCATCGGAATCAACGCTGGGACCGCAAAGTGCGGTTCTCATTAGAAATGCAGACTGAAAACATGTCTCGTCTGCCGCTCCCGGTGCCTGGGAGCGGGGTATAAGCCCTTGACGAGACTTGAACTCGTGACCTCTCCCTTACCAAGGGAGTGCTCTACCGCTGAGCTACAAGGGCATGTGGAAGGTGGGCCGGGTTGGATTTGAACCAACGTAGGCAGAGCCAGCGGATTTACAGTCCGCCCCCATTAACCACTCGGGCACCGACCCGAACCACACCCCAAGAACTTACCAGCCGGTGGGGCCCCTCTAGGCACTCTCCCTACGATCGCCGCAGTGGACCTTGACCTTGGCCGGCTCCGATGCACCTGCTGTTGCTGAACGGCCCCAACCTCAACCTGTTGGGGCAGCGCGAGCCGGGGCTGTACGGCGCCGACACCTTGGCGGCCATCGAGCAGCGCTTGAGCGCTGAAGCCGGCGATCTGGGCGTTGCGCTCACCTGCTTCCAGAGCAACCACGAAGGGGCCCTCGTCGACCGGATCCATGAGGCCCGTGGCCAGGTGGATGGAATTTTGATCAACGCCGGGGCCTTCACCCACACCTCCGTTGCGCTGCGGGATGCCCTGCTGGGGGTCGCGATTCCCTATGTGGAGCTTCATCTGAGCAACGTCCATGCCCGCGAAGCCTTCCGCCATCACTCCTACCTGGCGGATCAGGCGCTGGGGGTGATCAGTGGCTTTGGTCCGGCCAGCTACTCCCTGGCGCTGCAGGGTTTGGTGACCAAGTTGCGGGCCGCGTCATGACGGTGGTCATGGAGAGCCAGAAGGCGCGGGTCAAGTGGTTGGCGGCCCCGAGTTCGCAGGCCTGGTTGGAGCAGGCCGTGGCGCGTCCGGATTTGGTCCTGATCGATCACGCCCACTGCGAGCGCAAGGCGGCCGGGGTGGCCCTTCAGTTGATGTTCCGCTACCCCTCTGATGAGCAATTGGGTGAGCAGCTGAGCGCTCTGGCGCGCGAGGAGTTGGAGCACTTTGAGCAGGTCCTGGGCCTCTTGCAGCGCCGCGGCATTCCCTTGAAGACGCTGCCGGCCCCCGCCTACGGCTCCAGCCTGATGGCCCAGGTCCGCAAGAGCGAGCCGCAACGGATGCTCGACACCTTCTTAGTGGCCGGCTTGATCGAAGCCCGCAGCCATGAGCGGATGGTCCTCTTGGCGGCCCAGAGCCCAGACCCTGAGCTTCAGGCGCTCTACGGCGAACTGCTCGCCAGCGAGGCGCGGCATTTCGGTCTGTATTGGGTGCTCTGCGAGCAGCGTTTTGGCCGCGAGGTCACCGTGGAGCGGCTACAGGAGTTGGCGGCCGTTGAAGCTCAGGCCCTCAGCGGGAACTTGGAGCGCCCCGACCTGGTGCGGATGCACTCGGTGGGGATCGGGGACTAGTTCAGGCGGGGGAAGCGATCCGCGATTGGGTCGCCACTGAATTGCGCGACCCAGCCTTCGGGGTTGTCGAAGAAGCGAATGGCGCAGAAGGACGGTTCGGCGCCCATGTCGAACCAGTGCTTGGTGCCGGCGGGAACGCTGATCCAGTCATCGGCTTCGCAGAGCACCTGCAGCACCTCTTCGCCGAGATGCAGGCAGAACAGCCCGCGACCCTCGACAAAAAAACGCACCTCGTCCTCGGCGTGGGTGTGCTCCGCGAGGAACTTCTGGCGCAGTGCCTCGCGATCGGGGTGCTCCGGGGTCATCCGGATCGCATCGACGGTGGGATAGCTGCCGCGCGCTTGCACCGCCTGGATCTCTTGGCTGTAGGCGGCGAGCACGGCATCGGGGCCAGCTCCGCCGGGGAGCTCGGCGCGCGCCGGCCAGCGCTCAAAGCCGATACCGCGCTCGGCCAGTTCAGTGGCAATGACGGCCGGATCATTGGTGGTCAGCTTGGGCAGCTGCCCGGCCTCGCCCGTGGCATCGAACACCTGCAGGTCGCTCATCGCTTATCCCGCTGAGTGGCATCAGCCTAGAAAGGGGCCGACTGAGCCCCCTGTCCATGCGCCCCAGCCCTGCCGCGGCAGTCACCCTGGTGGGGGTTGGTCCAGGCGACCCCAACCTCTTGACCCTGGCAGCGGTTCAGGCCATCGAGTCCGCGGACGTTGTGGCCTACCCGGTTGCGCGCCCCGACGCTGAGGGCATGGCGGCGCAGATTGCCGCGCCGTGGATTAAGGCGGAACAGCAGCGTCTGCCTCTGCTCTTCCCGATGGTGGCCGCGGCAGAGCCGCGGCAGCAGGCCTGGCGTGAGGCCGCCGATGCCCTGGCGGCCGAGGCGGAGCGGGGGCTGGCTGTGGTCTTGCTCTGCGAGGGGGATGCCTCCCTGTTCGCGAGCTGCTCCTATGCCTTATTGGCCTTGGCCGATCGGCATCCCTCGGTTGCGGTGGCGGTCGTTCCGGGCATCACGGCCGCGGC
>JAAZUZ010000083.1 GCA_018623875.1 Synechococcus sp. HW_metabat.21 | reverse complement strand
GAGGGGCTGCCCCCATAACTGCTGCTACTGCGTCTACACCGTCGTTGAGGGCAAGGCGGTCCGGGTGAATCCCGTCGATGAGGTGATCGCTGAGATGCATCAGCTCTACAGGCGCGGGGTTCGTGGTTTCTGGTTCACCGATGCCCAATTCATTCCGGCCCGGCGCTACATCGACGACGCCAAGGAGCTGCTACGGGCAGTCAAAGCCCAGGGCTGGAATGACATTCGCTGGGCTGCCTACATCCGAGCTGACAATCTCGACGCCGAGCTGGCCCAGCTGATGGTCGAGACGGGCATGGACTACTTCGAGATTGGCATCACCTCGGGATCCCAGGAGCTGGTGCGCAAGATGCGGATGGGCTACAACCTGCGCACCGTCCTCGACAACTGCCGCCTGCTCGCCGAGGCCGGCTTCCGTGAACACGTCTCAGTCAACTACTCGTTCAACGTCATCGACGAACGGCCCGAGACGATCCGCCAAACCGTCGCTTATCACCGTGAGCTGGAGCGGATTTTTGGCGCCGACAAGGTGGAGCCGGCGATCTTCTTCATCGGCCTGCAGCCCCACACCCATCTCGAGCAGTACGGCTTCGATCAGGGGCTGATCAAGCCGGGCTACAACCCGATGAGCATGCTGCCCTGGACGGCGCGGCAACTCCTTTGGAATCCCGAGCCAATGGGCAGCACCTTTGGCCGCATCTGTTTGGAAGCCTTTGAGCGCAATCCCGCAGATTTCGGTCGCACCGTGATGGATCTGCTCGAGCGCGACTACGGCACCGCTCCACTGGAAGAAGCGCTTCGCGCGCCCGTGGAAGGTCGAAAGGCTCTGGCGACGGCGACCCGCTAACTCAGCGCCACCAGCGGCGACGCACCAGGATTAAGCCCGCCAGACCTGCCCAGCCGAGCAAGCCTCCGATGGGATTGGGGCTGGCGCCTCCCGGGCCGAGTAGCCAGGCCGGACCAGTCTCCGGAACGCTGATGAGGCCGGCTTGGAGCGCGAACCAGCCGCCAACCAATCCGCCGTGGAGTCCCACTGAGCCCCACAACGCACCATGATCGGCGCGGCGTTGTAGGGCCAGGGCAACCCCCAGGAGCACCAGCCCCACCAGCAAGCCGATGGCTTCGAAGCCGGGAAGCTGGTACCAGGGATGCACCAGTGCAAAGAAGGCGGCCTGCAGCCCGATCGCCCGCTGCCGTCCCCCGAGCAGTTCCAGCTCACCCCAGAGCCAACCGCGAAAGAGCAATTCCTCGGCAAAGCCCACCCCCAGGAGCAGGGCAATGGCATTGAGGATTTCTCCCGTGGTGATCTGGCCTTGCCAGTGGCTTTGGCCACTGAGCAGAAGGACAACCACCACGCCAAAGAGAAGTGCTGCCGCTTTGAGAAAGCCCCGCAGGAACGCGCGCAGGCCGGCTGAAGCCGGCAGGACAACCCCAAGTGTTTGCCAGGGATGCTCGACGCCCCAGCTCTGGCGCAGACGCCCAGGAAGGGTGAGCAGCAGCAACAGCAGCGCCAAGGCAACGCCTGCCAGGTCCACCTGGTCGGGGCGCCATTGCGGAAAGAGCAGGGCCAGCGGCCTGGCGCTCAACCATCCCAGCCCGTAGAGCACCGGCACATAGAGGAGGGTTCCCCACCAGTGCAAGGTCGACCTGGTGGGGGCTTCCATCACTCTTCGGGCTCGATCGTGCTCGTCAGCCCCTTGGCCTTGAGGGTTTCGCTGTAGAACTCCGCCGGCTCGATATCGCAGACGATCACCAGGCCCACACCCGTGTTGTGGGCCTCCATCATCACGGCGATGGCGTCCTGCTCACTAAGGGAGGGCACCACCTGCCGCAGGGTGCTCACCACGTATTCCATGGTGTTCACCGGGTCGTTGTGGAGCAGCACCTTGTAGCGGGGCGAGGGCTTGCGCACCCGCTCCGGCGCTTTCTCCATCACAGCGGCGCCACCGCTTTCGCGGCCAGGCGCCTGAGTTGATCGGATCATCCTGATCAGCTCCGGCATGACGAGTTAGGGACTTTAGGCAGCGCCTTAGGCGGCAGCTGCGGCGGGGGTCAGGGCTTCCTTGATCCGGCGCATGGCTTCGTTGACGTTCTCGCGGCTGTTGAAGGCCGAAAGACGGAAGTAGCCCTCGCCAGCGGCACCAAAACCACTGCCGGGGGTGCCGACCACGTTGGCCTTGTTGAGAAGCAGATCGAAGAAGCCCCAGGAGTCCACGCCTGCGGGGGTTTTGATCCACACGTAGGGGGCCTGTTCGCCGCCGTAGACCGTCAGGCCGGCACCGCTGAGTTCGCGGCGAATGATGGCGGCGTTCTCCATGTAGAAGCTGATCAGCCCCTTCACCTGCGCCTGACCTTCAGCGGAGTAGACCGCTTCGGCACCCCGCTGAACGATGTAGCTGACACCGTTGAACTTGGTGCACTGGCGGCGGTTCCAAAGGCCCCAGAGTTCCACTTTCTCGCCGTTGGCCGCAGTGCCCATCAGGCCGCGGGGCACAACGGTCAGGGCGCAGCGGGTGCCAGTGAAGCCGGCGTTCTTGGAGAAGGAGCGGAACTCAATGGCGCACTCGCGGGCGCCCTCGATCTCATAGATGGAGTGGGGCAGGGAGGAGTCCTGAATGAAGGCCTCATAGGCCGCGTCAAACAAGATCAGGGCGTCGTTGGCGCGGGCGTAGTCCACCCAGGCCTTGAGCTGATCCTTGGTAGCCACCGCACCGGTGGGGTTGTTGGGGAAGCAGAGATAGATCAGATCCACCTTTTCGCTGGGGATCTGGGCGGTGAAGCCGTTGTCGGCGCTGATGGGTAGGTAGGTCAAACCGCCGTACTGGCCGGCGTCATCGGCGTCGCCTGTGCGGCCTGCCATGACGTTGCTGTCGACATACACCGGGTAGACGGGATCGGTGACGGCGATGCGGTTGCCGGCGCCCAGGATGTCCAGGATGTTCGAGCTATCGCACTTGGAGCCGTCGGAGACAAAGATCTCCTCGGCGCTGATGGTGCAGCCGCGGGCCTGGAAATCATGGGTCGCGATCTTCTCGCGCAGCCAGGCGTAGCCCTGCTCGGGGCCGTACCCATGGAAGCCTTCACGGGTCCCCATCTCGTCGATGGCCGACTTCATGGCGTTGCGGCAGGCCTCCGGCAGGGGCTCGGTGACATCGCCAATCCCGAGGCGAATGATCGGAGCGTTCGGGTTGGCTTCGCTGAAGGCCTTGACGCGCCGAGCGATCTCCGGGAAGAGGTAGCCCGCTTTGAGCTTGAGGTAGTTGCCGTTGACCTGGGCCATCTCACCGAGGGGCCACGCGGGCCCGGTTGTACTGGCCGGATTGTCCTACGCGGAGGGGGCCCCCTGGGGCTGCCTCTGCATACGATCAAGTCAGTGCCAGGCCTGCTGCTGTGACCACCGTTTTCGACGCACCGGTGGATTTCGACACCCTGGTGGATCGCAGCATTGCCAAGCCGGGCCGCTATCTGGGCAATGAACTCGGGGTGCAGGAGCGGGACTGGAATCAGGTCTGGCCCGCCGCTGCCGTGCGCTGGGCCCTCACCTACCCCGAGATCTACGAGGTCGGCTCCAGCAACACCGGCCACATCATTCTCTATTCGATTCTCAACAGCGTTCCTGGCCAGCTCTGTGACCGCAGTTATCTGCCGGGCCCGGATCTCGCGGAGCGCTTGCGCGAGCGGGGACAGCCTCTCTTTGCCGTGGAGAGTCGCCGGCCGCTGCCTGCCTTCGACATCCTCGGCTTCTCCCTCAGTTACGAGTTGGGGGCCACCAACATCCTGGCGATGTTGGAGTTGGCCCATGTGCCGATTCGGGCCGCTGATCGTGGCGATCTGCCCCTTGCGGATCCGGCCGCCCCTCCACTGATCTTTGCCGGCGGTCCGACCGCCACCAGCAACCCGGAGCCCTTCGCGGCGTTCTTCGACTTCATCGTGCTGGGCGATGGCGAAGAGGTGTTGCCAGAGCTGGGTCTGGTGGTGGCTGAGGCCAAGGCTGCGGGATTGAGCCGCAGTGCCTTGTTGCGGGACCTGGCTCAGGTGCCCGGGGTCTATGTCCCATCCCTCTATGGGCCGGGCCCCGATGGGGTGAGTCAGCAGCCGCTGCATCCGGGGGTGCCCAAGCGGGTCATGCGCCGCACTGCGACCCCCATGCCCCACTACGCGATGGGTCTGGTCCCCCATATCGAGACGGTGCACGATCGTCTCACCGTCGAAATCCGCCGCGGTTGCACCCGCGGTTGTCGCTTCTGCCAGCCAGGGATGTTGACCCGTCCGGCCCGGGACGCGGAACCACAGGCCGTGGTGGAGGCCATTGAGACGGGCATGGAGCGCACGGGGTATTCCGACTTCTCCTTGCTCTCGCTGAGCTGTTCGGACTACTTGGCGCTGCCCGCGGTAGGGGTGGAGTTGCGCAACCGCTTGGCGGACAAGAACGTCACCTTGACCCTGCCGAGTCAGCGGGTTGATCGCTTCGACAGCAACATTGCCCACATCCTCGGCGGCACCCGGCGGGCTGGTCTGACCTTCGCGCCCGAGGCCGGCACCCAGCGTTTGCGGGACATCGTGAATAAGGGGCTGACGGATGCAGAGCTGCTGCGGGGCATTCGTACCGCCATGGAGAGCGGCTACCGCAAGATCAAGCTCTATTTCATGATCGGCCTGCCCGGTGAAACCGATGCCGACGTTCTGGGCATCGCCGAGACCTGCCGGTCGTTGCAGCAGCAGTGCCGGGACCTGGGACGGTTGGAACTCAACCTGACCATCAGCAACTTCACGCCCAAGCCCCACACCCCGTTCCAGTGGCACAGCGTCAGCACGGCTGAATTCGTGCGCCGTCAGCAGCTGTTGCGCGAAGCCCTGCGCCAGTTGCGTGGTCTGAAGACGAATTTCACCGATGTGCGCCTTTCGGCGATGGAGGACTTTGTCGGTCGAGGTGATCGCCGACTCGCGCCTGTGATCGAGGCGGCTTGGCGGGCTGGTGCAGGGCTGGATGCCTGGTTTGAAGCCGCGGACCGCACCTATCAGGCCTGGACCGATGCCATCGAGGCGGCCGAGTTAGGCGGGCGTTACCGCGAGCACGAGATGGGGGAGTGGAGTTCCGCCGAAGGCATGGACCCCAGCGACCTGGCGGCCTTCTGCGCCCAGCCCCTGCCCTGGGATCACATCGATTCAGGGGTGGAGAAAAACTGGCTGGCTGAGGACCTGCGCAATGCCCTGGCGGCTGCGGTGGTTCCGGACTGCTCCTTTGAGGGTTGCAGCAGCTGCGGGGTCTGCGGCCCTGAGTTGGGTCACAACGTGGTGGTCGCTCCGCCTGCGATTCCAGAGCCCCTTCCCCAGCGACCTCCCGCCAGCGAGCGGGTCCAACGCCTGCGCTTTCGCTTTGCCAAGACGGGTTCCTTGGCTTTGCTCAGCCACCTGGATCTGGTGCGTTTGATGGAGCGCGCCCTGCGCCGCTCGGGGTTGCCGGTGAGTTTTACGGGGGGCTTCCACCCCTTGCCGCGGGTGCAGTTCGCTTTGGCTCTGCCCCTGGGCGCCGAAGCGGATGGGGAATGGATGGATGTCGAGTTCACGGCTCCGCTGGATCCAGAGCCGGCTCGCCAGCAGCTCCAGCGCCAACTGCCCCCGGGCTTCGCGTTACTCGAGGTCCAGCCCGTAGAGGTCTTTGGCTCCAGCCTCTCGCAGGAGCTCTCTGGTGCGATTTGGGCCGTTCAGTGGCGGGTGGAGCATGGCCAGGCCAAGGCGACATCCGAGGAATGGGCGGCGGCGGCGGCTGATCTTTTGGCCCAGGAGAGTTGGATTTGGGAGGACACCGATAAGAAGGGGCGGCCCCGGCAACGGGACCTCAGGCCCTACCTCACCGCGCTGGAGCTGCTCCCCCGTTCGGCGGACGACCCTGATCTTCAGGAGCTTCGCTACAGCGCAGTGGTGGATCCTGCCGGCCGCAGTTTGAAGCCGGAACAGCTTCAGCAGTGGTTCTCGGAACGCTTGGCTCGTCCCTTGGCGCTGGTCGGCTTACGGCGCCAATCGCTACTGCTTCAAAGCCCTTCTGACTGTTGAAATCAACCGTGCTAGCTTGCGATCAGGACAGCAGATCCTTGACCGAAGTCGGTTCCTTGATCTCTCCTTCGCCCCGTCAACCGATGTTGATGGCGAGCGAGTGGAACTTCCTCAGCAGCTTTCACGAGTTTCCCTTCCTGAAAGTCGCTTAAGGCGGCGCTGTTCAGACGGGCACCAACTGGCACCCGCAACTCTTTCGCGTTCAACCTCGCTGGTTCAACGCCCCCCTCTTTCGCCGCAGCTTCAGCCTCGGCGTCGCGTTCTGAGCTTTTCTCACATCCCACTGGCAGGAGTCACTCGGCATCGGCGATGCCGCGATCAGATCTCTGTCTCAGGCCAACGCACTGCGTTCGCCGCGTCATTTCTTATTCCTTCCTGCCCCGTGCAGGTCATTTCCTGACCTTCCATGCCCCAGCAGATCGTCATCGCCGAGCAACTGCGGATTGCCGCTGTTCTCACCGATGAGCGTGTCGACGAGCTCGTCGTCGCACAGGGCCGCTATCAGATCGGTGACGTTTATCTCGGGACGATCGAGAACGTCCTTCCTGGCATTGATGCCGCCTTCGTCAACATCGGTGAGGGTGAGAAGAACGGCTTTATTCATGTCACGGACCTCGGTCCCCTTCGCCTGAAGAAAGGCACCGTCGGTATCACCGAGCTGCTGGAGCCCCGGCAGAAGGTGCTCGTTCAGGTGATGAAGGAGCCCACCGGAACGAAGGGGCCTCGCCTGACGGGCAATCTCACCCTCCCCGGCCGTTTCCTGGTGCTTCAGCCCCATGGCCAAGGGGTGAACATCTCGCGCCGGATTACCGCTGAGAGCGAGCGCAACCGCCTACGTGCCCTCGGTGTCTTGATCAAGCCCCCCGGTGCAGGCCTGCTGATCCGGACCGAGGCCGAAGGCATTAGCGAAGAGCTGCTGATCGATGACCTCGAGGCGCTCCTGCGCCAGTGGGAAGCCATCCAGACGGCCGCTGAATCCGCGACGCCGCCGGTTCTGCTGAACCGCGACGACG
>JAAZUZ010000010.1 GCA_018623875.1 Synechococcus sp. HW_metabat.21 | reverse complement strand
CCATGGATGAGCGTTCTTCGTTTTCACTGACGATCGACGAGCTGCGTCAGCGCTTCGAGCTGGCGCTGAGCCTGGAGTGCGATCTCGATCCGATGATCCTGCGCGCTCGCCAACTGCGCCGGCAGGGCTCAAGTCCCCAGGCCCGCTGCTTAGAACAGGAGCTTCTCCCCCTGTTCTGAACCCATGCGCGTGGCGGTCACCGGCGCCTCCGGCAAAACCGGTTGGAGAGTCGTCGACGAAGCCTTGGCCCGTGGCTTCGAGGTCCGCGCGATCGTTCGGCCCGATTCCGTCCTGCCGCCTGGCTTGGGAGCGGCAGAGATCCATCGCCTTCAACTCAGTGACGGCCCTGCCCTTCAGGACGCCCTACGGGATTGCGATGCCCTGGTGATCGCTACGGGTGCCCGTCCCAGCATTGATCTCTTCGGCCCCCTCAAGGTGGATGCCCTGGGGGTGCGTCAACAGCTCGAGGCCTGCCGCGCCGTCGGCCTGAAGCGCGTTGTGCTCGTCAGTTCCCTCTGTGCAGGCCGCTGGCTGCACCCCTTGAACCTGTTTGGCTTGATCCTCGTCTGGAAACGCCTGGGTGAGCAGTGGCTCGAGCAGAGCGGTCTGGAGGTCACCATCGTTCGCCCTGGCGGCCTGAAGGAAGCCGAGGAGGACATCGCTGCCCAGGAGCTGCGTTTTTCCGGGGCTGATCAACAGCAGGACGGGAGCCTTCCTCGCCGTCTCGTGGCCCGGGTTTGCCTCGATGCCTTGGCGGTGCCAGCCAGCGTGGGACGCATTGTGGAGATCACGAGTGCGGTCCCGGACACTCCGTCCCCGCAAGCCCCTGCGCTTGCGAGCTGGTTGGCTTGAGAACGCTTCCGGCCGTATGCGAATCTGCCTCCACCCAGGGTCGAGACATTGATTCGTGTTTTAGTGCCAAGGGAGTGCCGGCCTGGTGAAACCAGGGTTGCGGCCACTCCCGAAACCGTGCGCCGTCTAGCGGCACGCGGCTGCACCTTTGTCGTGGAGCGCGGCGCTGGCCAGGCCAGCGGTTACGACGATGCCTCCTATGAAGAGGCCGGTGCTGCACTGGTGGACCCCAGTACCGAGCAGTGGTCCCAAGCTGATGTGGTCCTTGCCGTTCAGGGCTCAGATCTGGCCCAACAGCGCGCCGAACTTGCTTCGCTGAAGCCCGGCGCCCTGCTGCTGGGCTTGCTGGAGCCCCATGGCAATGACGCCCTCAAGCAGCGCTTTGAGGCCGGTCGCGTGACCGCATTGGCCCTTGAGCTGCTGCCTCGTATCAGCCGGGCCCAGAGCATGGACGTGCTCTCCTCCCAGGCCAACATCGCTGGCTACAAGGCTGTTCTGCTCGCCTCGGCGGCGCTGGATCGCTACGTGCCGATGCTGATGACGGCCGCTGGCACGATCCAACCAGCCCGCGCCCTGATCCTCGGTGCCGGCGTGGCCGGTCTCCAGGCCCTGGCCACCGCCCGTCGCCTCGGCGCCGTGGCCTACGTCAGCGATGTGCGCCCCGCCGCCAAGGAGCAGGTGGAGTCCCTCGGCGGCCGCTTCATTGATCCCCCTGAGCTGGATCAGAAGCCCGGTGAAGCCGGTGGCTATGCCAAGCAGGCCACCGAGGCGTTCCTGGCTGAGCAGCGTCGTCAGCTCACCGAACAGCTGGCCTTGGCTGACATGGTGATCTGTACTGCCCAGGTCCCCGGCAGGAAGGCGCCGCGTCTGATCGATGACGCGATGCTCCAACACATGCGTCCCGGCAGCGTCGTGGTCGACCTGGCGGTTGCCCAAGGCGGCAACTGCGAAGGCACCGTGCCCGGTCAGACCGTCTTCCGCCATGGCGTTCAGCTGGTCGCCGGAGACGGGCTGCCCTGCAGCGTGGCCAACCACGCCAGTGCCCTTTATTCCCGCAACATCGCCGCTCTGCTGGAGCTGTTGCTGAACACCACTGCCGAGGGGGCCACCTCGGTGAACCTTGATCTCGACGATGAGATCGTCTCTGGCTGCCTGTTCAGCCACACCGCCCCTGAATCCGCCGGAGGTGCTGCATGAGCAGCCTGAATGAAGCCCTGTGGGTGTTGCTGCTCGGCAGCCTCCTGGGTCTGGAATTGATTGGCAAGGTGCCGCCCACCCTGCACACCCCCCTGATGAGCGGCGCGAACGCCATCAGCGGCATCACCGTGTTGGCCTCCCTGACCCTGATCGCGCAAGCCCAGGGCAACCCCGGGATGTTGATCCTCGGTGCGGTCTCCCTGGGCTTCGCCCTGTTCAACGTGATCGGGGGCTTCCTCGTGACCGACCGCATGCTCGCCATGTTCAGCCGCAAGAAGTCAGGAGCACGCCGATGAGTGGCCTCGCGCTGTTTGGTTATCTGATTGACCTGCTGGCAGTCCTGCTGCTGGCCCTGGGCCTCAAGGGCCTCTCCAAAGTCCGCTCGGCCCGCTCCGCCAACGGCCTCGCCGCCTTGGCCATGGGCTTGGCTGTTGTCGGCCTGCTTATTCAGCTGGCCCCCTCGCCGGTGGCCTGGCTCTGGATCGCGGTGGGTACCGCCGGCGGCGGCCTGCTGGGTTTGATCACCGCCCGCCGGGTGCCGATGACCTCCATGCCGGAGACCGTCGCCCTCTTCAACGGCTGCGGTGGCATGGCCTCGCTGCTGGTGGCCATTGCGGTGGCCCTCTACAACTCCGCTGAGTCGGACATGGTGGCCCTGGTGTCCATCGTGATCTCGGTCTTTGTCGGCTCGATCACCTTCAGCGGCTCCATCGTGGCGATGGGCAAGCTGCAGGGCTGGATTGATACCCCCGGTTGGACCCAAAGCCAGGTCCGCCATGGCGTGAACATCGCCATCGCCGTTGCCGCCCTCGTTGGCGCCTTCGCCCTCCCCGGCGATCCCGCAGGCTCCTCGCTTTGGCTGCTGGTGGTCGCCTCCAGCCTGCTGGGCATCGGCGTGACCCTGCCCATCGGCGGCGCGGACATGCCGGTGGTGATCTCGCTGCTGAACTCCTATTCCGGCGTGGCCGCCGCCGCCGCTGGATTCGTGGTGGGCAGCCAGCTGCTGATCGTGGCGGGCGCCATGGTCGGTGCCGCTGGCCTGATCCTCACCCAGGTGATGTGCGACGGCATGAATCGCTCCCTCGTGAGCGTCCTCTTCGGTGGTGCCCTGGGTGGCAGTGCTCCCGTCGGTGGTGGCGGCGATGAAGCCGGTTACAGCCGGATCGTCAGCTGCAGCCCTGAAGAGTGCGCCATGGCCCTCGAGAGCGCCGAGCGCGTCGTCTTCGTTCCCGGCTACGGCCTTGCCGTGGCCCAGGCCCAGCACGCCCTGCGCGAGCTGGCGAAGATGCTCGAGGCCAACGGCTCCGAGGTCAGCTACGCCATTCACCCCGTTGCCGGCCGCATGCCGGGCCACATGAACGTGCTTCTGGCGGAAGCCGATGTCCCCTATGAGCAGCTGCTCGAGATGGACACCATCAACCCTGAGTTCCCCCGCACCGATGTCGTCATCGTTTTGGGCGCGAACGACGTGGTGAACCCGGACGCCAAGAACGACCCCAACAGCCCCCTCTACGGCATGCCCGTGCTCGAGGTGGATGGGGCCCGTCAGGTGTTCGTGGTCAAGCGCAGCATGGGCGCCGGTTATGCCGGCATCAAGAACGCCCTGTTCGAGCTGCCCCAAACCGCGATGGTCTTTGGTGATGCCAAGGCCGTGCTCCAGGGCCTTTGCTCTGAACTACGTAGTCAGGGCGTCGGTAAGGGCGCTTGAGCCGCTCCACGCCAACGCGCAGCACTGGGGGCCCTCGGGGCCCCTTTTCCATGGATGGTGAGCCGCCGTTTCAACCGCGCTTTCCGTGGTGGAACGGTGATCTGCAAACCCTGCGGGATACCTTCCGCTCGGATGCCCTCCCCCCTGATCAGGGCCAGCCTTTGCCCTTGGATGTGGGTGGCGGCGAACAACTCCTCGCCAAGCTGGATGCCCCCCTCTCCGGGCTAGAGCCCCTTGGCTTGGTCCTGTTGATGCATGGCCTGGGGGGGTCCAGCCAACGCGGCGGACTGCGGCGGATGGGCGACACCCTCCAGCGCTCTGGCTTTTCCGTGCTTCGGCTGAACATGCGTGGTGCCGGCGAGGGCCGTGCCTTGGCCCGCGGCACCTATGCGGCCAACTGCAATCGTGATCTGCTGCCGGTCCTGCGCCAGGCCCGCAGCTTGGCCGCTGGCCGCCCCCTGCTTGGGATGGGGATTTCCCTGGGCGGCACCAAGTTGCTCAATGCCCTGACCTCCAGCGCACTCGAGCGCCGGACGGCCGGTCTTGATCCCCAGGCTCCACTCCTCGATGGGCTCGTCACCATCAGCACACCGGTGGATCTCGAGAGCTGCTCACGCCAGATCGAGCGGCCCCGCAACGGCCTCTACCAGCACTGGTTGCTGAAGCGGCTTGTGGCCCAGACCCTGGCCGATCCCTTTGGCGTCACGGCGACCGAACGGCAGGCCCTTGAGGGCCCCTTAGCGAGCATTCGCGCCTTCGATGCGGCGATTACGGCTCCCCGCTGGAGCTATGCATCGGTGGACGACTACTACCGCCAGGCCAGTCCCATCTGGCGTTTGCAGGAGCCCCGCATCAGGCGCCAGCTTCCGCCTGCCTTGTTGATCCATGCGGAGGATGACCCCTGGGTGCCCGTGGAGCCGACCCGCAGTCTGGAGGCGTTCCAGGACGATCGCTTCCAGCTGCTCCTGACGGCAAAGGGGGGACACAACGGTTTCCACGGCCGCGGCGGCTGTTGGACCGATCAGCTGACGGCCCGCTGGTTTCAGGCCTTGGTGGACTGAAACGGCATCCGTTTCACGATCCACTCCTCGATGGGTGCGCCGCCGATGACGTGCTCCCTGAGGATCCGCTCAATCCGCTCGGCGCTGACACCGCCGTAGACGATCCCCTCGGGCCAAATCAAGAGCACCGGGCCTTCGGCGCAGATCCGTAGGCAGTCCGCTTTGCTGCGCAGCACGATCCCGTCGGTGCGGGACGGGTCTTCAAGTCCCCACTCGCGCACCAGCCGTTTGAGGGTGTTCCAGCTTTCAAGGCCAACGGCTGGATCAGGGCTGCAGAGCGCCTTGGCCGGGGTCGCGCACAGCAGCAGGTGGTGCTGAATCAACGGCTGGCTCAAACCGAAACGGCTGCAGCCTCACGCACCGCCTGACGGGACCAGGCGTCGACCGCGAGCACATCGTCCAAAGAGGGGTGGGCCGTGAGGTCGGCCTTGTGGCGATCGCAGACCGCGTCGATCAATTTGGGGATGTCCAGGAAGTGAATCCGCTCCTCGAGGAAGAGCGCCACGGCCTGTTCGTTGGCGGCGTTCATCACTGCGGGCATCGTTCCACCGGCGCGGCCGGCGGCATAGGCCAGCTCCATACAGGGGTACTTGGCGGGGTCGGGCTTGCGGAAGGTCAGTTGGCCCACTTCCGTCAGATCGAGGCGGCGCCAGGGGGTCTCGAGGCGCTCCGGCCAGCTCAGGCAGTAGAGGATCGGCAGCTTCATGTCCGGCCAACCCAACTGGCCAAGCACGGACGAATCCGCCAGCTCGACCATCGAGTGGATGATCGATTGCGGGTGAATGACGATCTCGATGTGGTCGTAGTCCAGACCGAAGAGGTAGTGCGCCTCGATCACCTCCAGACCCTTGTTCATCAAGGAGGCCGAGTCCACCGTGATCTTGCGCCCCATGCTCCAGTTGGGGTGGCTGGTGGCATCGGCCACGGTGGCCTTGTGTAGATCGGCCGCGTCCCAATCGCGGAAGGCACCGCCGCTGGCGGTCAGTTGAATTCGGCGCAGTCCCGGCGTGGGCACACCGGTGGAAAGGCGTGCGGTGTCGGCCCAGGGGGTGCCCTGTAGGCACTGGAAGATCGCGGAGTGCTCGGAGTCCGCCGGCAGCAGGCGCGAGCCGCTCTTGGCCAGTTCCGGCAGCACCACCGGACCAGCGGCGATCAGGGTTTCCTTGTTGGCCAGGGCCAGGTCCTTGCCGGCGCGGATCGCAGCCAGGGTGGGCAGCAGGCCGGCGCAGCCGACGATGCCGGTTACGACCAGATCGGCCGTGGACCAGGCGGCGGCGGCGCAGAGACCATCGGAGCCGCCCACCAGTTCCGGCAATTTCGCGGGCCGTTCGCTTGGGGCCAGGGCCTGCAGGCGCTCCTGCAGCGCGGGGAGCTTGGCCTCATCCGCCAGGGCCACCACCTCGGGGGCGTGCTTCTGGATCTGACGAACGAGCAGCTCGAGGTTGTTGCCGGCGGTGAGGGCGACGACCCGGAAGCGATCCGGGAATTCCTCGACGATCTCCAGGGTTTGGGTGCCGATGGATCCAGTGGAGCCGAGCACGGAGAGGGCTTTCACGGCGGAGCTCCAGGAATCAGTGGCCAGTTTCCCATTTCCAGGCGCGTAGCGTTGCCGGCACTCCTTTGATCCGCGATGGCCGAGCAGACTCCGGCGGCGCCTCAGCGCTGGCCCTACGTCCTGGGATGTGGCTTCGCCATGGGTGCAGCCGACGTCGTTCCGGGGGTCTCGGGGGGCACGATGGCCTTCATCCTCGGCATCTACGGCACCCTGCTGGAGGCCGTCTCTGGCTTTGACTTCGAGCTCCTGGGCCTGCTGCGCCGCGGCGCCTGGGCCGAAGCGGCGGCACGGGTGCGCTTGGGTTTCTTGGTGCCGTTGTTGGCCGGTCTGTTGGGGGCCGTGCTGGTGCTCGTGCGCCCGATCACCTGGCTCTATGTGAACCAGCCGGCCCTGCTCTTTGCCTTTTTCTTTGGTCTGATCGTTGGCTCGATCGTCCTGATCGCCCGCCACGCCCACTGGGGAGTCGCTGGTCTGGTGGCGATGGTGGTTGGCGTGGCCGCGGCGCTGCTGCTGGTGACCCGCACACCGGTGACGATGCCCCACGACCCCTTCACGATCTTCTGGAGCGGGGCCGTGGCGATCATGGCGATGATCCTGCCGGGCGTCTCCGGCTCGTTTCTGCTGCTCGTGCTCGGGCAGTACCAGCACGTGATGGAGGGGGTGAAGGCCCTGGATCTGGCGACCTTGGTGCCCTTTGCCCTGGGTTGTGCGACGGGTCTGCTGCTGTTTGTGCGTCTGCTGAGCTGGCTGCTGAAGCGTTGGCACGGCCAGACCGTCGCCCTGTTGATGGGCTTCATGGCCGGCTCCCTCTGGAAGATCTGGCCTTTCCGCACCGTGCTGGAGAGCACCACCAATGCCAAGGGCAAGCTGATCGTCCTGCGGGATGCCCTGGCGGCGCCCCCCAGCGTTTCGGCCTTGGCCGTGTCCCTGTTGCTGATGGGCCTTGGGGTCCTGCTGGTGTTGGGTCTTGAGCGACTGCAGCAGCGCATGGGTGCTGCGGAAATGGGCGGCTGAGGCGGCTCCCTTGCCGCGCCGGGGAAACTGGGGGCTGCTTTCATCCCTTGCATGACCTCCGGCGATCGCGGTCATCCCCCTGAGCAGTGGGGGTCCTCCCTGGGGTTTGTTCTGGCTGCGGCGGGTAGTGCCGTTGGCCTGGGCAACCTCTGGGGCTTTGCCTACCGCGCCTCCCAGGGGGGCGGAGCGGCGTTCGTCGTCCTCTATCTACTGATCGTTGCGGTGGTCTGTCTGCCGGTCTTGGTGGCCGAGATGGTCCTGGGGCGCAGCACGGGCAATGCCCCCCTCCTGGCGCCGATCACCGCCGGCGGTCGCCGCTGGGCTCCGCTGGGTTGGCTGTTCATGGCCGCCGCGATTGGGATCCTGAGCTACTACGCCGTCTTGATGGGCTGGACCGGCCGCAGCCTGATCCATGCCTTGAGCGCGCCGCTCCCGGCCGACCTTCCCGAGGCCGAAAGCTTTTTCGCCGGCATCAGCAGCGGCGGTGATGCGGTGCTTGGGCACCTGATCAGCCTGGCCCTCACCGGGGTGGTGGTGGCCGCGGGCATTAAGGCCGGCATTGAGCGCCTGACCCGCTGGGCGATGCCGCTGCTGTTTCTGCTGCTGCTGGCCTTGGCGATCTGGGCGGCCTTCCTGCCTGGAGCGCACGAGGGCTACAACGGTTTCCTGCTGCGTTGGGACGCCAGCAAGCTCACGGACCTGACCACGATCCGTAACGCCTTCACCCAGGCCTTCTTCTCGATCGGCACCGGCATTGGCGCGATCTTGGCCTACTCCACGTATCTCAATCGCCGCAGTGGGATCCCCGGTGAGGCGGTGGCGGTGGTCGGTATGGACACCGCCGTTGGCCTGATGGCCGGCTGCATCACCTTCCCGCTTGTGGCCAGCTTTGGCCTGGTGGACCTGGTGAGCGGCAGCACCGTGGGCACCCTCTTCATCAGCCTGCCCACCGGTTTGGCCTCCCTCGGCGGTGCCGGCCGGGTCGTGGCTGCACTGTTTTTCCTGTTGGCCTATGTGGCCGCGATCACGTCGTCGGTCTCGCTGCTGGAGGTGCCGGTGAGTTCGCTGATGGATCGCCTCGGTTGGAGCCGCTCGCGCTCGGTCTGGTTGATGGTGCTGGTGATTGCCGTGATCGGCCTGCCCTCCAGCCTGGATGTCGCGGTGCTCGAGCGGATGGATGCCCTCTTCGGTGGCGTCTGCCTGATCGCCGGTGGCCTGCTGATGGCGTTGCTGCTCGGCTGGCAGGTGCCCGATCGCTTCCGCTCGGATTTGCTCGAGTCGGGGTCCTCGCCCGATCTGGTGCGGCTTCTGCGCTGGGCCCTGCGCTGGATCTCCGTGCCGGTCATCAGCCTGGGCCTGCTGATCTCGATCATCGACCTGGCCAAGAGCTGGAGCGGCGCTGGCGCTTAACTAAGCGGAGCTTTTCTCGTTCCATGGCCATCGGTCCCCAGTGGCTTCAGCGCTTCAACTTCATCGAGCGGGCGAAGTTGGAGCGTCAGCTGTGGGAGGCCTTTGAGCGGGGCGAGCCAATCGAGACCCTTGTCGAAGAGTGCGAGCCCGGCTTTCAAAAGGAGGTCTGGAGCACCACTGCCATCCGGATCCGCAAGATCGAAACGATGATGCGCGATCAGCAGGCGCCCAAGGGTTAAGGCGTCAGCTCCGCAGCCACTCGGTCAGCCCACCGGGTTTGTCGATGAGCTCGATCCCCTGGGCTTTGAGCTCGTCGCGAATCCGATCCGCGGCGGCGAAGTCCTTGGCCGCCTTGGCGGCTTTACGGGCTTCAATCTGCGCTTCGATGGCGGCGTCATCAAGACCATCCGCACTCGCCTGGGCCTCGTGCTTGAGGCCCACGACCTCGGCGAGCTCCAGCAGCAGGGCCAGTTGTTGTTGATGGCCGTCCTGCTGCAGCTCGTCGCTGGCGCTGTCATCCCCGCGCTCGATCCGGTTGGCCAGGCCTCGCAGCGGTTTGGCGAGCTCAAAGAGCACTGCTAGGGCGGCGGAGGTGTTGAGGTCATCGTCCATGGCGGCCGCGAAGCGCGTGCGGGCGTCCGCGAGGGCGGCAGGCCACTCGGGGTTCGCGGTGCCAACAGCGGCGAGCCCGAGGGCGGCATTGAGTCCCTTCCAGCCGGTGGCCGCCGCCTCGAGGGCCTCCGCGGTGAAGTCCAACGGTTTGCGGTAGTGGGCCTGCAGGGTGAAGAGGCGCAGGGTCATCGGTGAGACCCCGGAATCCAGCAGGGCCCGGATCGTCGTGAAGTTGCCAAGGGATTTCGACATCTTCTGGCCGCCGACATTGACCATGCCGTTGTGGAGCCAGTAGTGGGCCAGCTCCTTGCCGGTGGCGGCTTCCGATTGGGCGATCTCGTTCTCGTGGTGGGGGAAGACCAGATCCGCACCGCCGAGGTGGATGTCGATGGTGTCGCCGAGCTCCTCGCGCACCATCGCTGAGCACTCGATGTGCCAGCCCGGGCGCCCCTGGCCCCAGGGGGAGGGGAAGCTGGTTTCGCCGGGTTTTGCGCCCTTCCAGAGGGCGAAGTCAAAGGGATGTTGCTTGCGGGCTTCTTCCGCAGTGGCCACCCGACCGGCGGCGTTGTCCTGCTGCTGCTCGAGATCGCGGCCGCTGAGCTTGCCGTAGCCGGCGTGCTTCATCACGGCGAAGTAGACGTCCCCATCGGCGGAGTACGCGGCCCCCTTGGCCTCCAGCTCACTGATCAGGGTGCGAATGGCATCGAGGCTGCGGGTGGCCCTCGGCATCCGATCCGCCGGAAGGATGTTGAGACGCCCCATATCGGCGACGAAGGCCTCGATGTTGCGCTCGCTCACCGCGTCCATCGAGCTTCCCTCCTCGCTGGCGCGGTTCAGGATCTTGTCGTCGATGTCGGTGTAGTTCTGCACGAAGGTCACGGCGTAGCCGCTCCAGCGCAGGTGGCGGCGCAGGACATCCCAGGCGATGTAGCTGCGGGCGTGGCCCAGGTGGCAGAGGTCGTAGACGGTGACCCCACAGCAGTAGATGCTGACCTTGCCGGGCTCGATCGGCGTGAACTCCTCGACGCGGCGGGTGAGGGTGTTGGTGAGCCGCAGGGTCATTTCGCTTCCATCCAGTTGGGGCCAACGCCGGTCTCCACCACCAGGGGCACAGACAGGGTCACCGCGCGCTCCATGGTTTCACGCGTGAGGTTGAGCACGGCCTCCAGGGCGTCCGGTGCCGCCTCGAGCACCAGTTCGTCATGGACCTGCAGCAGCAGGCGCGCCGGTAGGCCGCTCTCGCTGAGCCGTTGCTGCAGTTGGACCATGGCCAACTTGATGATGTCGGCGCTGGAGCCCTGGATGGGGGCGTTGGCGGCGGCCCGCAGCTGCTGGGCCTCCATGCCGCCGCGGCGGGCCACATCCAGCTCGATCTCCAGTGGGTCCTTGCCCAGGTGACGGCCCAGGCCGCTGGGGTCGAAGGCAAAGGGGCGGCGGCGCCCCAGGATCGTCTCGACGTAGCCGCGGCTGAGGGCGAGGCGCTCCTGCAGTTCGAGGAAGGCGAAGACCTTGGGGTAGCGCTGCTTGTACTTGCTGAGGAATTCCTTGGCTTCGGCCTGGCTGACGCCGGTCTCCCGGGCGAAGCGCTGAACGCCCATCCCGTAGATCACCCCGAAGTTGATCGTTTTGCCGAGGCGGCGCTCGTCGCTGCTGACCTCGTCTTTGTCGAACAGCAGTCGGGCGGTCAGGGCGTGGACGTCATCACCGTTTTGGTAGGCCTGAACGAGCACCTCCTCGCCGGAGAGGTGGGCCAGGATCCGCAGTTCGATCTGGGAGTAATCGGCGCTGATCAGGGTCCAACCGGCCTCGGGCAGGAAGGCTTTGCGAATGCGGCGGGAGAACTCCGTGCGAACGGGAATGTTCTGCAGGTTGGGGTTGCTGCTGGAGAGCCGTCCGGTGGCGGTCACGGCTTGGTTGAAGTCCGTATGGACCCGGCCGGTTTCTGGCTCCATCAGGGCCGGCAGGGCATCGACGTAGGTGCTCTTGAGCTTGCTCAAGGTGCGGTGCTCGAGCACCAGGGGCACCACCGGGTGGGCGTCCTCGAGCTTCTCGAGCACGGTCGCATCGGTGCTCCAGCCGGTCTTGGTCTTGCGGGATTTTTTGCGATCGAGCCCGAGGGTGTCGAAGAGCAGTTCCCCGAGTTGCTTCGGTGAGGCCAGGTTGAACTCGGTGCCGGCGGCCTCCTTGGCCTCTGTCTCCAAGCGCTCGAGGGTGGCCTTGAGTTCGCTGCTGAGGCTGCCGAGGTAGTCGGTGTCAATCCGAATCCCGGTGGCTTCCATCTGGGCCAGCACGGGCTCGAGGGGCAGCTCCACCTGATCGAGCAGTTTTGGCAGGGCGTCGCCCAGGACCTCCAGTTGTCCCCGCAGCAGGGGGGTGAGCCGGTGGGTGACATGGACATCCATGCCGCAGTAGAGGGCGGCTTGGGCCATGGGGACCGCCGAGAAGTTGGCCCCCTTGGGCACCAGTTCGCTGTAGCTGGTGGGGAGGAAGCCGAAGTTGCGCTGGGCGAGGAGCTCGAGCCCGTGCTTGGCGTTGGCGTCCCGCAGGTAGTCCGCCAGCAGGGTGTCCATCACCACCCCGGCCAAGGGCAGGCCATGGCGCAACAGGATCAGCCGGTCGTACTTGGCGTTCTGCAGCGTCTTGGGGTGCGCGCTGCTGCCCAGCCAGGGGGCCATGGCCCCCAGCACCTGATCGAGGGGCAGTTGGGGCGGATCGCTCAGTTCGGCCTGATGGCCCAGGGGGATGTAGGCGAGGTCGCTGAGGCCCGGGCCCCAGCAGACGCCCAGACCGACGAGTTCAGCTTGGAAGGGATTCAGGCTGGTGGTTTCGGTGTCGACGGCCACCGGGCTCAGTGGGTCGGTGCAGGCCAGCAGGCGCTCCACCAAGGCCTCAAGGGCCTCGGTGCTGGTGATCAGTTGGGGCTCGAGGGCCGGTGTGTCGCTGGCCGTGTCCTCGCTGGCTTCGGGTTCGGATGGGGCTTCGGCTGGCGCGGCTGGTTCAGCGGCTGGCGTTGGGGGCTCGCTGGAGAAGACCGTGGCGAAGCTGTTCACCTGGCGACGCAGGCTGAAGAGCTCCAGCTCCTCGAGGCTTTCGGCGAGGGAGTCGCTGTTGACGGCGCCTAGGGGAAGACGCGGGTCGCTGGGGAGCGGGATGTCCACCAGGATCTCGGCGAGCATCCGCGAGCGGTAGGCGTTCTCCCGGTCCGAGCTGAGCTTGCCGAGCAGCGCCCCCTTCAGTGCTCCCTTGGGATCTTTGGCCTTGGGGCCAGCGGCTTCGAGCTGCTCCAGGGCGGCATAGATCCCGTCGAGATCGCCGTGGGCATTGAGCAGGTTGATGGCGGTCTTCGGGCCGACCCCCTTCACGCCAGGGATGTTGTCGCTGCTGTCCCCCGTGAGAGCTTTGAGATCGACGACCTCTTCCGGGGTGACCCCCAACTTGGCGACGACGCCCTCGCGGCGAATCTCGAGGGGGCCGCTGCTCTTGGCGTAGGGACCGCCACCCATGTAGAGCACGGCGATGTCACGCTCGTCGTCCACGAGCTGGAAGAGATCGCGGTCGCCCGAGAGGATGCGCACCCGCCAGCCGTCGTTGGCCGCCCGGTTGGCCAGGGTCCCGAGAACATCGTCGGCTTCGTAGCCGGGAGCCATGCAGAGGGGGATGTCCAGGGACTGCTGAAGGATCTGCTGCAGGTTCCCGAGGTCCTGGAAGAAGTGTTCGGGGGCTGCGTCACGATGGGCTTTGTAGGCCTCGTCAGCTTCATGGCGGAAGGTGGGTTCAGCCGTGTCAAAGGCGATCACCACCCCCTGGGGGGTCAGGCCTTTGCAGTTGTCCAGCAGGGCCTTGAGGAAGCCATAGGTGACCGAGGTGGGGATCCCCTCTTTGGTGCTGAGTCCCCCTTCACCCCCTTTGCTGAAGGCGTAGAAGCTGCGGAAGGCCAGGGAGTGGCCATCCACCAGCAGCAGCAGGGGTTTGAGGGTGGTGCCGCCGGTCAAAACGCCCTGGAAATCGAGTGGGCCCAGCCTGGCAGAAGGGGCCGGGCTGCTTTGAGCTCCTGCGGCCGTTATCGCTGGTGGCTCGAGCGGCAGTGGCAACGAGAGGCTCCGCGGCTGCTGTTCATTGGCCTGAATCCCTCCCGGGCCGATGGCCAGCGGGACGACCCGACCCTGCGGCGGTTGCTGGGCTTTGCCCAGTCCTGGGGCTTTGGGGCGCTGGAGGTGCTGAATCTGTTTTCACGCATCTCCCCCAGTCCGGCCGTGCTGCGGCGCAGTGCCGACCCCATCGGTTCGCAGACCGATCCCTGGCTGCGGCGGCGCCTGGCTCACCTGGCTCGCTTGCCTGGTTCGGCGGTCTGGCTTGGCTGGGGCAATGGCGGGCATTGGCGGGGCCGCGATCAGGCGGTCTTGCCCGTCTTGCTCCAACAGGATCTGCCGCTGTTGGCCCTGGGGCTGACCGCGAGTGGCCAGCCCCGCCATCCGCTCTATGCCGCGAAGGCTGCGCGGCCGCTGCGTTTGCCCCATTCTGGGGAGGAGCTTCGGTCTGGTTTCGCCCTCCGATGACCCGCACCCCCAGCCGCTACGCGATCCATCTGCTGTTGTCGGGGGGGCATGAGCAAGTGGTCCACTTCCCCAGCCTGGATGCCTTTCAGCAGTGGTACGGAACCGTGCTGAACGCCGGACCAGCGGATGCCTTTGTCAACGTCCCGATCACGGAGCTCCCCGGGGAATATCTGGTGGTGCGCCCCAGTGCTGTGAAAGGCATCCGAGTGGAGCCGATCTTCGGCGCCCTCGATGACGATGACCTCTGAGCTGATCTGGGGCTTTGCCTTCTTTGCCGGTGCCCTCGCGCGGTTGCTCGCCCATCTGAGCGGTTGGCCTGCGGTGGTGGTGCTGTTGGCGTCGGGTCTCTTGATCGGCGATGCCGGCCTCGATTGGGTGCAACCCGAAGCTCTCGGAGGTGGTCTGGAGTCCCTGGTGGGGCTGCTGGTCAGCCTGGTGCTCTTCGATGGCGGCTTGAATTTGCGTCTGGCCGGTCGAGACCTGCAGCGGACGGTCCTGCAGTTGGTGTTCACCCGTGGTCTGCTCGGTCTCGCGGGCGGCGCGCTCCTGGCCCATGAGTTGGCGGGGTTGCCCTGGCCGTTGGCTTGGGTCTTTGGTGCGATCGCCTTGGGAACCGGCCCCACGGTGATCACGCCCCTCGTGCAGCAGATGCGCCTGGTGCCGCGGCTTTCCACGGTCCTGGAGGCGGAGGGGTTGATCCTGGAGCCGGTGGGGGCGGTGCTTGCGCTGCTGCTGTTGCAGTTGGCCTTGGGTGATCTCTCCCAGTGGGATCAGGTCCTGCCGCTCTTGCTGCTGCGCTTGGGCGGCGGAGTGTTGATCGGCAGCCTGTCCGGCTGGCTGCTGGTGTTGGTGCTGGAGCGGCTGCCGCGGGAGGCCGAGGGCCTGAAGTTGCAGCTGAGCTTGGGGGTGCTCTTTCTCTTGGTGAGCGGCACCCAGCTGCTGCTGCCGGAGGCCGGTCTGCCGGCGGCGGTCTCCGCTGGGGTTGTCGTCGGCCTGGGCCTGAAGGAGGAGGCGAGCAGCCTGGATGCGCTGATCGCCCACCTGGCGCAGTTGGCCATCACGGTGCTCTTCCCCCTGTTGGCGGCGGATCTGTCCTGGGGCGAGCTATCGCCGTTGGGTTGGGGCGGCGTGAGTTGCGTGGCCGCCTTGATGCTGTTCCGCTGGTTGGTGGTTCAAGCCGGCTCCGTGGGGCTGCCGGGCCTGAGCTGGGGCGACAAATTGATGCTCAGCTGGGTCGCGCCGCGGGGCATCGTCACGGCGGCGGTGGCCAGCCTATTTGCCTTGAAATTGGACGCTGCTGGCATCACAGGCGGCGGCACGCTCAAGGGCCTGGTGTTCCTGACGATCTTGATCACGGTGGCCGTTCAGGGGCTTTCGGCTCCCCTGCTCGCCCGTCGCCTGGGGTTGGTGGAGAGCGATCTAAAGGCTGCGCTCGATACGAGCTCGGGCCTCGCCGCTGGGCTGGAGCAGCAGCCAGGTGGTGAGCAGGTCGGGGCCCTGGAGGCTGCCGAGTAGGGCGGCCCTCAGGGTTTTCATCAGCAGCCCTTTCTTGACGCCGGCCGCAGCGACGGCTTTGCCCAGGAGCTCCTGGGCGGCCTCGGTGCTCAGGGGGCCCTCCGGGAGGTGCTCGAGCAGGGCCTTCAGGGCTGGACGGGCACCCTCTAACTCGAGTTGCTTGAGGGCCGCTTCACTCAGCTCAGGCCGCTCAAAGAAGGGGCGAGCCTGCTCGAGGCCGTCCTTGAGGGTGACGAGGGAGGGGCCGAGAAGGGCGCAGAGCTCCTTCAACCAACTCGCATCGTTGTTGTTCCAGCCCTGGGCGCGCCATTGGGGGTCGAGTTCCGCAAGGAGCTCCTCGGGGCTGCGTTCATGCAGGACCTGGCTGTTCAGCCAATTGAGTTTGTCCCAGTCGAAGCGGGCTCCGGCCTTGTTGACCCGATCGAAACCGAAGACCTTGGCGGCGTCGTTGAGGTTGAAGCGCTCCTCCATGCCCTCCGGCGGGGACCAGCCCAGCAGGGTCATGTAGTTGGCCAGGGCTTCTGCGGTGTAGCCCTGGTCGCGGAAATCATTGACCGAGGTGACTCCATCCCGCTTGGAGAGCTTTTTGCCTTCCTTGTTGAGGATCAAGGGGGTGTGGGCGAATTCAGGGGCCGGTGCACCAAGGGCGGCGTAGAGCAGCAGCTGCTTGGCGGTATTGGCGATGTGATCTTCGCCGCGGATCACGTGGCTGATGGCCATGGCGGCGTCATCCACGACCACCACGAGGTTGTAGAGGGGGTCGCCGATCTGATCGGCCGGGGCCCGGCGGGCAATGACCATGTCGCCGCCCAGGTCGCTGCCGGACCAGCGCATAGCACCACGGACCAGGTCGTTCCAGGTGATGACGGCATCGTCATCAATGCGGAAGCGAATGGTGGCTTCACGTCCTTCGGCGATGAAGGCCTGCTCCTGTTCGGGGGTCAGGTTGCGGTGACGGTTGTCGTAGCGGGGGGCGCGATTGGCGGCCGCCTGCTGCTCACGCATGGCGGTGAGCTCGGCCTCGGTGGCGTAGCAGCGGTAGGCCTTGCCGGACTCCAGCAGCTGCTGAATGGCGGCGCGATGGGCCTCGATTCGCTCGCTCTGGATCACGGGTTCCGCGTCCCAGTTGATCCCCAGCCACTGCAGGCCCTCGAGGATGTTCGCGGTGTATTCGGGTTTGCTGCGCTCCTTGTCGGTGTCCTCGATGCGCAGCAGAAATTCGCCACCGAGGTGCCGAGCGAAAAGCCAGTTGAAGACCGCGGTCCTCGCCGTGCCGATGTGGAGGGTTCCAGTCGGGCTGGGGGCGAGACGCACACGGACCGCCGCTCCAGTTCCAGTCACTGGCGTTGACCTCAAGGTGGAAACGGGACTGACGGGATTCGAACCCGCAACTTCCGCCGTGACAGGGCGGTGCTCTAACCGGTTGAACTACAGTCCCTTGAGTGCTCTAAGAGCTCTCGCCGTCTGGGATTTCAAGGCCCCAGCCGTGTCGCTTCGGCGACCTCAAAAGTATCCGTTGTCGCCCTGCCCTCCGTCAACACACTCGCCGCTGAACAGGGCAAACCTTGCGAACTGGCACGAGCTGAGCAATAAAAAAGCCCGCCAGTGGCGGGCCTAAAAGGTGATGAGCGGAGCCCAAGTGTTCAGGGGCGGAAACCGGCGGGTTCGATCAGGCGGACCTGATTGCCACGGGCAGTGAATTCACGGCCTTGGTCGCTTTGAACGACAACGCGACCGCCGGATTTGACGCGGATCACCCGGGCACGAACCCAGCCGAGGGCGGCGGATTCCAGAACCTTGACCACATCACCGGGCTGTAGATCCAACTCCATGTCCGGAAACGAGAGACTGCAGGTAGGGGACATCGAACGCGCCGTGGAGGACTTGAACCCCCGACATCAGGTTTTGGAGACCTGCGTTCTACCAACTGAACTAACGGCGCAGGGCCGATGTCCCCTCGTCAAAGACCTCTGAAAACCAGATGTCTTGAGTGGCCACGACGATATGACGTGGCCGTGTTGCTTAAGGCTGTGAGCCTCAGCGATCGAAGCGCTGCTTGACGCGAGTGGCTTTGCCCACCCGGTCGCGCAGATAGAAAAGCTTCGCCCGACGCACCTTACCGCGGCGCTCCACCTTGATGGAAGCCACCTGGGGGCTGTGGATCATGAAGACGCGCTCCACGCCGACGCCCTGGAAGATGCGGCGAACGGTGATGGTCTCGTTGAGGCCACCGTGGCGCTTGGCGATGATCACGCCTTCGAAGGGCTGGATGCGCTCCTTGTTGCCCTCTTTGATGCGGACGCCGATCCGGACGGTGTCACCGACGTAGATGTCGGGGAGCTCCTTGGGGTTCTTGGCGATCTGCTCGGCCTCGAAGGCCTGCATCAGGGCATGGGCGCTGAGCTTGCCCACGGTTGCCTTAGCGGCGGCGGGCTTATCGGCCACAGCCACGGCGGAGTCAGTTGCAGCCTCGGTGCTGGCGGCTTCCTGGGTCTCTTCGTTCTTGATCTCGTCGGTCATGTCCTTGGAATCCGCTGCCATCCAGCTCCGTGAAAACGCCTGGCCAAACAACCAGTGTACTGGCTCAAGGTGCCCCCGATTCTCGGGGACGCAGACGCCAGAGCCGGCGGATCGCCAGGGTGGTGCCTGTGACCAGCATCCATAGCAGACCGAGCCCGTTGAGGAGGACGTAAAGCGGCTCGGCGGCTGGGCCGAGCCATTCCCCTTCGTGCAGGACCATCAGCCAATGGACCTGGTCGCGGCCCAGGCCTCCCCAGTCCTTGAGCAAGCGGTAGGCCATGCCGCTGCAGACCGTGAGCAGCAGTGGCAGCACCACGATGGGGGCCACGGCGGCATGCAGGCGGCGCATCCAAGCCAGGGTCGCTTTCATGTGGGCATCGCCAGGGGCGTCGCGCGCGGCACAGATCGGGGCTCAGGTTCTAACTTGCAAAGAGCAGGCCTGCACTGGCGCGATGAACCTCTTTGCTGATTTGCTGGCCGCCACCCAGAAAGACCAGGGTCAGGTGCCTCAGTCGGTGGTGACCCAGACCGGTCCCCGGATCCAAAAAAGTCGACGCGGTGTGGAGGTCAAAAGCGCCCGCGAAATCGAGACGATGCGCCAGGCCAGCCGGATCGTGGCCACGGTCCTGCGCGAAATCATGGAGCTGGCGCAACCCGGCATGACCACGGGTGATCTCGACGCCCATGCCGAAAAGCGCATCCGCGAGATGGGCGCGGCCCCCAGTTTCAAGGGCTATCACGGCTTCCCGGCCAGCATCTGCGCCTCAATTAATAACGAGGTCGTCCACGGCATCCCCAGCAACAAGCGGGTGATCAAGGCCGGTGACCTCGTCAAGGTCGACACCGGTGCCTACTTCGACGGCTACCACGGCGATAGCTGCATCAGTTTGTTGGTGGGCGAGGGTGCCTCCCAGGAGGCCCAAGACCTGGCGCGCGTCGCTCAGGAGTCCTTGATGAAGGGCCTGGCCACCGTGAAGGCCGGCAGCACCTTGATGGATCTCGCCGGTGCCGTTCAAGACCACGTCGAGGCCAACGGATTTGCGGTGGTGGAGGACTACACCGGCCACGGCGTTGGTCGAAACCTGCACGAGGAGCCCTCGGTCTTCAACTACCGCACCCGTGAGCTGCCCAACCTGAAGCTCCGCCCAGGCATGACCCTTGCGGTCGAGCCGATCCTCAATGCCGGCAGCAACGCCTGCCGCACCTTGAAGGACCGCTGGACCGTGGTGACTGTCGACGGCAGCCTCTCGGCCCAGTGGGAGCACACGATCGCTGTGACCAGCGACGGCTGCGAGATCCTGACGGACCGCGACTTCTAAGCCCCTCGGCTCACCATCCGGAAGTAGGCCCAACGGCTCAAGGTGGCCAGGGGCATCAAGACATAGGTCAAGGGGTTGGGGGTCACGATCACCAGCCCCAAATCCCAATGGGCCTGCCTGAGGATTTCGCGGGCCACAAAGTCGGCGGACATCAGCCCAATCGGATTGAGGGCGGAGCGGAAGGGACCCAGCACCAGGCGGCGAATCCGGAAGCTGGGACGGGCTAGATCCAGGCTGCGCAGGCTCAGCAGTTGGCCCTGCAGTCGCTTACTGATCTCATAGAGCGGGCTGACCGCCGCTTGGATCTCGGCTTCTGAGGTGTTGATCCAGATCTCACGGGGGGTGCTGCCGTGGTCCTGCTGGGCAAAAAGCTCGAGTAAACGCCAGCTGCTCAGGGCATTGACCTCGAGGGAGCGCTGGATGGCCTCCGGGCTGCGCTCGCCATGGCAGTTGAGGCCGTGGTTGACCACCAGGATCTCGGTGCGAGCCAGAACCCCGCTGAGGTCCTGTTCTTGCCCCACGCTCCAACGAACCTGCTCGAGGGGAACGGCTTCGCCGGAGCTGCGCTCCAGCAGCAGCGGTTGATCGCTGCTGGTCAGCGCGATCAGCTGGGCGCCGGCGGCATCGAGTTGCAGCAGCAAGGCGCGTCCCAAGCTGCCGCTCGCTCCGGTGACGGCGACGGTGCGTCCTTGAAAGCGCGGCAGTCCCATGCGGCGGTGGGCGATGGCCTCAGCTTGCGCCATCCTCGGTGCAGAGGACAGTGCTGGCATGTCGGCGGGGCTGGTGGCCTTGTTCGCTCCCTATTGCCAAGGGAGTGCGCGCCCGGAGGAGCTGGAGCAAGCGCTTGAGACCTTGGCCTGTGGATCTTGCACGGGGGTGCGTCAGCTCAAGCCCGCCGGGCAGCGACCCTTTCGCCTGAGCTGGAGGGCAGGGGTGGCGCCCGCCGAGCCGGCGCAATTGGAGTTGGTGGTGGAGGCGGATCCCTCGCGCCCGTCGCCAGCTTTGCCCGGGGCCTCCTACAGCTGCTCGGTGGCCACCTCTCAGCTGGTGCTTTGGTTGATGGATCGCCAGGGCCCCGAGGGTGCGGCCGATCTACCGGAGAGCTTCTGGCAATGGTTGTTGCTCGGGCTCGAGCCCAGCCCTGGCACCCCTTAGATTCATCGAAAGAACTGGGGTGACATGGTCCAGGGCAACGCGGCGAATCACGCTTCCCCCGCCCTGTTGATCGGTTCCTGTGCGCCCTTCAGTGGCAAATCAGCTCTCGTGCTGGGCATGGCCCGCCAGTTGCTGCAGCGGGGCGTCACGGTCAGGCTCGGCAAACCCCTTGCCGACAGCGCGGACGCCAGCGGCACCGAGGCCTCCGCTCCCCTGATTGACGATGACGTCCGCTTTGTCGGCCAGATCCTGGGGCTCAAGGACGACCAGCTGGTTCCCTCGATTCACCTCAAAAACGACGAGGCGGCCCGCGGACGTCTTCTCGATGGGAATCTCCAGCCAGGTGCTGGATTTGATCAGCTGCGCCAGCAACTGGAGGCTTCCAGCGATGGGCTGACCTTGATGGAGGCCTCCGGAAGCCTCAACGATGGTCGGCTCTATGGCCTGAGCTTGGCCCAGGTGGCCCAGGGTCTTCAGGCTCCGGTGCTTCTGGTCCATGCCTGGGAGGACAGCAGCAGCGTGGAGCCCCTGCTGGCCGCCCGCGATCAGTTGGGTGATCTCCTGGCTGGGGTGGTGCTCAACGGTGTTCCCCCCGCCCAGGTTGCGGCCCTGCGTGCCGACGTGGTCCCGGCGCTCGAGCGTTTGGGCTTGCCGGTTCTGGGTGTGATGCCCCGCTCTCCCCTGCTGCGTAGCGTCACGGTGGAGGAGTTGGCTCGCCGGCTCGATGCCCGCACGCTGTGCTGCCCTGAGCGGCTCGATCTGCTGGTGGAAACCCTCTCCATTGGTGCGATGAACGTGAACTCCGCCATGGAGTTTTTCCGTCGCCGCCGCAATATGGCGGTCGTCACCGGTGCGGACCGGACCGACATTCAACTGGCGGCCCTCGAGGCGTCCACCCAGTGTTTGATCCTCACGGGCGCAGGCGATCCGCTCCCCCAGTTGATCTCCCGGGCGGAGGAATTAGAGGTCCCCTTGCTCAAGGTGGACCATGACACCTTGACCACTGTTGGTGTGATTGAAAATGCCTTCGGCCAGGTCCGGCTGCATGAATCGGTGAAGGCGACCTATGCCTTCCGCCTGGTGGAAGAGCATTGCGATTTTGAGCGGCTCTTTAGTCGTCTACGCCTGCCGGTTCCTGCGTAAACACTGCTAATTTCAAGGCGTCAGCTGGTGTTGTGCGTTGACCCGGTCTCTTGATCTGCCGGCCCTCGACCGGATCGACACCTTGGCTCAAGAGCTGGCGATGCTCCAGGACAAGAGCAAGCGCCGGATTGCCATCCTCGGCAGCCGCCATGTGCCCGTGGTTTCCGTTCACCTGGTCGAATTGGTGGCTCGCTCCCTCGCCCAAGAGGGGCACAGCTTGATCACATCGGGTTCCCAAGGCGTGAACGCCGCTGTGATTCGCGGCGTCCTTGAGGTCGACCCGTCACGGCTGACGGTTCTGTTGCCCCAGAGCCTGGATCGCCAGCCCCGGGAATCCCGCGATCAACTTGACCGGGTCCTGCATCTCGTGGAAAAACCCGAGAACGACGAGTTGCCGTTGCCGATGGCCAGCAGCCT
>JAAZUZ010000082.1 GCA_018623875.1 Synechococcus sp. HW_metabat.21 | reverse complement strand
GGCCTCGACCACCAGGCGCTTGCGGCACGCGGCGGGCAGCACGCTTTCGCGATAGGCGGCGTCCTGCTCTTCGAACAGGTCCACGCAGGGCATGGAAACGACGCGGACGCTCTTGCCTTCAGCGCGCAGCTGGGCAGCAGCCTTGACGCAGAGGTCGAGCTCGGTACCGGTGCCGATCAGGATCAGGTCGGGGGTGCCGTTGCTGTCCTCAAGGATGTAGCCACCCTTGGCAACGTGGTCGGCGTTGGAGTTGGCCTGGTTGGCCATGGCCTGACGGCTGAGGAACAGCACGGTGGGGCGGTTGCGGTTCGCCACGGCCACCTTGTAGGCACCGCTGGTTTCGTTGCCGTCACCGGGGCGGATCACCAGCATGTTCGGGATCGAACGCAGGCTGGCCAGGGTCTCGATCGGCTGGTGGGTGGGGCCGTCTTCACCCAGACCAATGGAGTCGTGGGTCAGGACGTAGATCACGCCCAGTTCACTCAGGGCGGACAGGCGCATGGCGCCCACCATGTAGCCGGCGAAGACGCAGAAGGTGCCGCCGTAGGGGACCAGACCGCTGCCGTGATAAGCGAGGCCGTTCAGGATCGCGCCCATGGCGTGCTCTCGCACACCGAAGTGCAGGTAGCGGTTGCCCTCGGCGCCCTTCTGGAAGCCGGACTCACCCTTGATGTCGGTGAGGTTGGAGTGGGTCAGGTCAGCGGAGCCGCCGATCAACTCAGGCAGGTTGGGGCCAATGGCATTCAGGCAGTTGTAGGAATGCATCCGGGTTGCCACGCCCTTGTCGTCAGGGGTGTAGCTGGGCAGGTTGGCGTCCCAACCCTGGGGCAGTTCACCACGCAGCTGGCGCTCGAACTGAGCGGCTTCGGTGGGGTACTTGCTGCGGTAGTCAGCCAGGGTGGCGTTCCAGGCGGCTTCAGCGGCGGCGCCACGCTCGATGGCTTTGCGCCACTGGTCGTAGGACTCCTGGGGAACTTCGAATTCGCCGTAGTTCCAACCCAGGTTCTGGCGGGTTGCGGCGGCTTCGTCAGCACCCAGAGCGGCACCGTGCACACCGGCGGTGTTGGCCTTGTTCGGCGAGCCGTAACCGATGGTGGTGGTCACCTTGATCATCGAAGGACGATCGGTGACGGCCTTGGCCTCTTCAATCGCCTTGGCAATCGCACCCAGGTCGGTGTTGCCGTCGGTGACGTGGATGGTGTGCCAGCCGTAGGCCTCGTAGCGCTTCAGCACATCCTCCGTGAAGGAAACGTTGGTGTTTCCGTCGATCGTGATGTGGTTGTCGTCATAGAGGGCGATCAGCTTGCCCAGGCCCAGGTGACCGGCCAGGGAAGCGGCCTCACCGCTGACACCTTCCTGGTGGCAGCCGTCGCCCATGATCACGTAGGTGGTGTGATCAACGAGCGTGCAATCGGGCTTGTTGAACTTGGCCGCGAGGTGTGCTTCGGCCATGGCCAGGCCGACGGCGTTGGCGATGCCCTGACCCAGAGGACCGGTGGTGACTTCGACGCCGGCGGTCTCGAAGGTTTCGGGGTGACCAGGGGTCTTGGAGCCCCACTGGCGGAATTGCTTGATGTCCTCGATCGTGACCGAGTCGTAGCCGCTCAGGTGCAGCAGCGCGTACAGCAGCATGCAGCCGTGGCCGGCAGACAGCACGAAGCGGTCACGGTTGAACCACTTGGGGTTCTTCGGGTTGTGCTTGAGGAACTTGTCCCACAGGGTGTAGGCCATGGGAGCGCAACCCATGGGCAGGCCGGGGTGACCGGAGTTGCTCTTGTTGATCGCGTCGACGGCCAGGAAGCGAATGCTGTTGACGCAAAGCGTGTCGACGGAAGCGGGAGCGACGACCATGGGTTACGGGTAAGGGAAGGGTGTACGGGCGGGGAGACCGCGGGTCAGTTGAACCGGCGGAACGCCAGGCAAACGTTGTGGCCGCCGAACCCAAAGGAATTCGAGAGCACCACGTTCAGTTTGTGTTCCCGGGCCTGATTGGGAACGACATCCAGATCACAGGCAGGATCCGGATTTTGGTAATTGATCGTAGGCGGGACCAGGTTGTGCCCAATTGCCAGGACCCCAGCAACAGCTTCAATGCCGCCGCTGCCGCCCAACAGGTGCCCGGTCATCGACTTGGTCGAGCTCACAGGAATCTGTTTGGCCCGCTCCCCAAGGGAGGACTTGATGGCGGAGGACTCGTTGGAGTCGTTCGCCGGGGTGCTGGTGCCGTGGGCGTTGACGTAATCGACCGCCTCCGCCTCGATACGGGCGTCCTTCAGGGCAAGGCGCATCGCCTCAGCACCACCCACGCCGCCGGGCGTTGGGGAGGTGATGTGGTGGGCGTCGCAGGTCATGCCATAGCCCACAATCTCCGCGAGGATGGTGGCGCCGCGGGCCTTGGCATGCTCAAGGCTTTCGAGGACGAGCACACCGGCACCCTCTCCGATGACGAAGCCGTCTCGTTCCGCATCGAAGGGGCGACTGGCCGTCGCGGGATCGTCGTTGCGGAAGGAGAGGGCCTTGGCGCTGGCGAAGCCAGCAACGCCCAGTGGGGTGATGGCGGATTCCGCCCCCCCGCAAACCATGGCGTCGGCTTGACCTAGCTGGATCAGGCGAAAGGCATCACCGATGGCGTTGGAGCCTGCGGCACAGGCCGTGGCCACCGCGGTGCTGGGGCCCTTCGCGCCGATGGCGATCGCCGTCAGGCCCGTGGCCATGTTCGGGATCATCATCGGAACCGTGAACGGGCTGACCCGTGACGGGCCCTTGCCCTTGAGCACGTGGGCTTGGCTCTCCATCATCAGCAGGCCACCCACACCCGAACCGATGGCGGTTCCAATGCGGTGGGCATTGCTGTCATCAATGGTCAACCCGGCTTGGGCAACGGCCTGCTTGGCGGCGACAACGCCGAACTGACAGAACCGATCCCAGCGCTTGCTTTCCTTGGGCTCGATGTAGGCGGAGGGATCGAAATCCTTCACCTCAGCCGCAAATCGGCAGGCATGGGCAGACGCGTCAAACAGGGTGATCGGTGCCACCCCGTTACGACCACTGCTCAGTCCTTCCCAATAGGAAGTGACGTCATTCCCAATCGGTGTGACCGCGCCAAGGCCGGTGACGACGACGCGGCGGAGACCCTCCACCATTAATTCCTTCCTCAGGCCTGCTTGTCCTGGATGTATTTGACGGCGTCGCCAACGGTGGCGATGCCCTCAGCAGCTTCGTCGGGGATCTCGATATCGAAGGCCTCTTCCAGGGCCATCACGAGTTCAACGGTGTCGAGGGAGTCAGCGCCCAGATCGTTCTGGAAGTTGGATTCAGGCTTGACCTCGCCGGCATCAACGCTCAGCTGCTCAACAACGATCGAGCGGACTTTCTCGAAGATCGCTTCCTGGGACATGGCCGGAGTGTCGGACGCCGCATCCTACGGGTAGGGCGGATTCCCGAAACGCGTATGAACAAGGGTGACGGCCGCCGGGGTCCGTGGGTTGGAACCCCATCGGCATGAGTACTTTGAGCGTCGCGTCCAGAGACGACATGTCCCACGCCGTCAAGATTTACGACACCTGCATCGGCTGCACCCAGTGCGTTCGGGCATGCCCCCTCGATGTCCTCGAGATGGTGCCCTGGGACGGCTGCAAAGCCGGTCAGATTGCTTCCTCCCCTCGCACCGAAGATTGCGTTGGTTGCAAGCGTTGTGAGACCGCTTGCCCCACCGACTTCCTCTCCATTCGGGTTTACCTGGGCGACGAAACCACTCGTTCTATGGGCCTGGCTTACTAAGCCCACCTCCCATAAGCTCAAGCCCGGCCCAGCCGGGCTTTTTTATTGGTTCCAGGCGCTATGTGCGGCATCGTTGCGGTGATTGGTTCGCGCGAGGCGGCACCGCTCCTGTTGGAGGGTCTGCGTCAGCTCGAATATCGGGGCTACGACTCAGCGGGCATTGCCACCGTTGCTGCTGATTCCGGACTGACCTGTCTGCGTGCTGAGGGCAAGCTCGCGAATCTCACCGCCCGTTTCGAGGCCCAAGGTGCGCAAGGGCAATGCGGCATCGGTCACACCCGTTGGGCGACCCATGGCAAGCCGGAAGAGCGCAACGCCCACCCGCACCTCGACGGTCCTCGCCGCCTTGGGGTGGTCCAGAACGGGATCATCGAGAACTATCGGAGCTTGCGTGAGGAGCTCCAGGCCAAGGGGGTTGTCTTCCGCTCGGACACCGACACCGAGGTCATCCCCCACCTGTTGGGTCAGGAGCTCGATCAGCTGGAGGCATCGGGCCAGACCCCTTCTCCGCAGCTCTTACTCGCGGCGGTCCAATCCGTTCTGCCTCGCCTGCACGGGGCCTATGCCCTCGCCGTGGTTTGGGAGGCCCTCCCTGGAGCGCTGGTGGTGGCCCGCAAGGCGGCGCCCCTGTTGATTGGTCTTGGGGAAGGGGAATTTCTCTGCGCTAGCGACACCCCAGCCCTGGCCGGTTTCACCCGCACCATCCTGCCGATGGAAGACGGGGAGGTGGCCCTGCTGACCCCTTTGGGCATTGAGCTCTACGACGAGACTGGAGCGCGGGTTCAGCGGGCACCGACGCTCCTCAGTGGGAGCGACCACGTGGCGGACAAGCGCAGCTTCCGCCACTTCATGCTCAAGGAAATCCACGAGCAGCCCGAGACCGCGGCGCTGTGGGTTGCGCGTCATCTGCCGGAGGCTTCAGCGCGGGTCGCTCTGCCCCTCGACGAGAGCGTCTTTGAAGGGATCGAGCGCATCCAGGTGCTTGCCTGCGGCACCAGCCGCCACGCCGCCCTGGTGGGGGCTTATCTCCTCGAGCAGTTGGCCGGGATTCCCACCAGCGTCTTCTATGCCAGCGAATTCCGCTACGCCCCGCCCCCGCTCGCACCGAACACCCTCACCATCGGTGTGACCCAGTCGGGCGAAACCGCCGACACCCTCGCGGCCTTGGCGATGGAGCAGGAGCGTCGCCGCGCCGTCGCCGATCCCGCCTTTGCGCCTCGCCTGCTCGGGATCACCAACCGCCCCGAAAGCTCCCTGGGCCGGATGGTTGATCAAATTCTCGACATCGGCGCTGGCATTGAGGTGGGTGTGGCGGCCACGAAGACCTTCCTCGGTCAGCTCCTGGCCTTCTACGGATTGGCCATTGCGTTTGCCGAGCGCCGCTCTGGCCGGCCTGGGGTGTTGGATGCTGAGGCTGTGCAGCAGCTGATTGCTGGTCTTCGGGAGCTACCCCAGCAACTGCGCAGCTTGGTGGACGACCACGACAGCCGCTGCGAGCAGATGGCCCATCTCTTTGCGGACACCCAGGACGTGATTTTCCTGGGACGGGGAATCAACTATCCGATTGCCCTTGAGGGAGCCCTGAAGCTCAAGGAGATCAGCTACATCCATGCCGAGGGTTATCCCGCCGGCGAGATGAAGCATGGCCCGATTGCCCTTTTGGATGCTCGGGTGCCCGTCGTCTCAATCGCGGTCCCTGGGACTGTCTTCGACAAGGTGCTCAGCAATGCCCAGGAAGCCAAGGCCCGTGATGCCCAGTTGGTGGGGGTTGCTCCCAACTGCCCAGATGCGGAGCTCTTCGACACCCTGCTGCCGGTGCCGGAAGTCGATGAGCTGCTGAGCCCGCTGTTGACCGTCGTGCCGATGCAGCTGCTCAGTTACCACATCGCAGCTCACCGGGGGCTGGATGTCGATCAGCCCCGCAACCTCGCCAAGAGCGTGACGGTGGAGTAGCGCCGTTAGGCGCTTCGCCCATAGAGGTCCTCGAAGCGGACGATGTCGTCCTCGCCGAGGTAAGGGCCGCTCTGGACCTCGATCATCTCGACGGGAATCTTGCCGGGGTTGGAGAGGCGGTGCTTGCAGCCCAGGGGGATGTAGGTGCTTTGGTTCTCTCCCACCAACTCCTCAACGCCGTCCTTCTCGACGACCGCGGTGCCTTGCACCACGATCCAGTGCTCCGCTCGGTGGTGGTGCATCTGCAATGACAGTGAGGCGCCGGGGTTCACGCTGATGCGCTTCACCTGCCAGCGGTCGCCTTCGGTGATGCCGTCGTAGGCGCCCCAGGGCCTGTAGATCTTGCGGTGGGCCTTGCTCTCCGCTGCGCCGCTTTGCTCGAGCAGCCCGACGATGCTTTTGACGTTCTGAGCCTGATCCCGTTTGGCGACAAGCACCACGTCATTGGTTTCCACCACCACGAGGTCCTCGACGCCCAGGCCCACCACCAAACGGTGTTCACTGCGCAGGTAGCAGTTGCGGCTGTTCTCGCTGATGACCCGGCCCCGCAGCACGTTGCCCTGCTGGTCCTGGTCGGCGGTTTCCCAGAGGGCGCTCCAGCTGCCGACATCGCTCCAGCCGGCTTGTAGTGGCAGCACGGCGCCCCGGTCGGTGCGCTCCATCACGGCCACGTCGATGGCGACGTTGGGGCACTGGGCAAAGGCGTCCTTCTCGAGGCGTTGGAAGTTCAGGTCCGAGCCGCCTTGGGCGAGCGCATTCCGGCAGGCCTGGACCACCTCGGGAGCGAGTCGTTCCAATTCCGCCAGGATCACGCTGGCCTTGAACAGGAACATGCCGCTGTTCCAAGTGAAGCGGCCAGTGGCCAGGAAGCCTTCGGCGGTGGTGCGGTCGGGTTTCTCGACGAACCGGGCGATCGGCACTGGGGCGGCCGCATCCCCCAGCGGTTGGGCGGCTTCGATGTAGCCGTAGCCGGTTTCGGGTGCGGTGGGGACGATCCCGAAGGTCACCAGTTGGCCCGACTCCGCGGCCTGGACTCCCGCTTGGACTGTTTGGCGGAAGGCGGCTCCATCGCGGATGACGTGGTCGGCAGCGAGCACCAGCAGCAGCGGGTCATCGCCCGCGGCCATGGCCTGGAGCGCGGCAATGGCCACGGCCGGTGCGGTGTTGCGGCCCACGGGCTCCAGCAGGATCGCTGAGGGATCCACGCCGATCTGGCGCATCTGCTCTGCCACGATGAAGCGGTGGTCTTCATTGCATATCAGCAGCGGCGGCTGGAGATCTGCAATTCCCTCCAGACGTTGCTGTGTTTGCTGCAGCAGGGTCTCTTCGCCTTGACCCGCGAGGGCCCAGTACTGCTTGGGGTAACTCGCCCTGGAT
>JAAZUZ010000081.1 GCA_018623875.1 Synechococcus sp. HW_metabat.21 | reverse complement strand
TTGAGGATTCCCTCAATCAGCCGGTTGTTGTTGTTCCCGCGACGCGGCTGGATTGGTTGTTCACGTCGACGGCCGGGGGGTGGCGTCGTCTGCTGGATCGCACGGCGGCGCTGGTGGAGAGTGCGGCTGGGCAATCCACCACGGGGAAGGTGACCTTGATTGGCCATAGCTCAGGCGGGGTGATGTTGCGCCTGCTGCTCAGCGCAGACCCTTGGATGGGGCGTTGCTATGGCGCCCAGCGTTGGGTCGATCGCCTCTACACCCTGGGTAGTCCCCACACGGCACTTCGGGCGACAGCGATGCGCGCCTTTGTCGATCAGCGCTGGCCGGGAGCCTGCTTCGCTCCGGCCGTCGACTACGTCGCGGTGGCAGGGGAGTTGGAGTTGGAGGAGGGCTTCGACTTGAGCCGTCGGGTGGCCAAGCGCTCTTACACCGCCATCAGCGGAGATCCGGAGGCGGCCGGCGATGGTTTGGTGCCCGTGGGTTCGGCGTTGTTGGCTGGAGCTCAGCCGTTGGTTCTGCCGGGAGTGGCCCACGGCGGAGCCTTTGGACCGCGCTGGTACGGCACACCGGAGGTGGTGGAGCGCTGGTGGAGGGGCTGATCCAGCTGGATCAGTTCATAGGACCAGTGACAACTCAGGGCGGCCAAGAGGCTTTGGCGATCTCCAAAGATCCGGAGCATGGGCGTTGCGTCGCTCCGCCAAGGCTGGGCCGAGCTCAGGACAGTGCTGCGGCAAAGGATGCGACGGGGTGCGCCAAAAAGCACAGCCGGCGGTAGCGGCCGGCGGCCTGATTGCGTCAACCTGGGTGGACCTCGCCTTGATTCCAGCCATGCACCGTCGCGCGCTGCTGCTGCTCCTGGCTGGAGCGGCGACGTCCGCTGTTGCGGTTGGAACCAGTTGGGCCCAGGTGGCGACTCCGCCCCCCCTGAGCACGACCCGCTTTTTAGCGGTGGGTGATGTCGGCAGTGGCAATGTCCACCAACGGGCCGTGGGGACGCAGATGGCGGCGGTCCATCGCCGTCAGCCCGTCGACCTGGTGCTGCTGGCCGGGGACAACATCTACCCCTCAGGAGACATTCGCAAGGTTCAGTCCACCTTCTTGCGCCCCTATGCCGCGTTGCTGGAGGCCAAGGTGCCCTTCCATGCGGTCCTCGGGAACCACGACATCCGCACCGCCAACGGCAATCCCCAGGTGGCCTACAAGCCCTATGGCATGAAGGGACGCTTTTACAGCGTCCGCCGCGGTGAGGTGGAATTTTTCATGCTGGACACCAACGGCAATGCCCCCTGGACGTCCCAGTTGTCCTGGCTGCGCTCGGCATTAGCCAAGAGCCAGGCCCCCTGGAAAGTCGTGGTGGGTCATCACCCGATTTATTCCTCGGGCCTCTACGGCAACAACCCTGGACTGCGGGGCAAGTTGAGCTCCTTGATGCAGCGCCATGGGGTGCAGCTCTACATCAATGGCCACGAACACCACTACGAGCGCAGCAAGCCGATCAATGGCATCACCTATTTGATCGTTGGTGGTGGCGGCGCCTATCTCCGCCCGGTGATCGCCACACCCCAATCCGCTCAGGCAGTGAGTGTCTACAGCTTTGCGGAGTTGGAGGCCGGGCCCGACAGCTTGACCATCCGGGGCTGGGACCGCGACGGCAAGCTGATCGACCAGGGCGTCATTGCCCGGCGTTAACGCTGCTCCAGTCGCTCCAAGCTGGGGATCAAAGCCGCGGAGGCCATCAGCCCCAGGCTCAAGATCAACAGGGCTGGGATCAGGGCAGCGCCGACCCGTTCATCGCTGGCGTACTGATAGACCCGTACAGCCAGGGTGTCGAAGTCAAACGGCCGCAGCGCGAAGGTGAGGGGGAGTTCCTTCACCGTGTCGACAAAGACCAGCAGGCTGCCCATCAATAAGGGGCCCCGCAGCAGCGGCAGGTGAATGCGTTGCAGGACCCCGCCCCAGCTCTGACCGAGGGAGGTGGCGGCTTCATCAACGCTGGGCGGGATGCGCTCGAGGGCCGCATCGAGGCCGCCTTTGGAGACCGCAAGGAAGCGATCGACGTAGCCCCATACCAGCAGCAACAACGGTGCCAATGCCAGGGGGCCGCCGATGAGCATCAGCGCCAAAGCGAGAACGGTGCCAGGGATGGCATAGCCCAGCCCCGCTGCGAAGGTCAGTCGCCGCAGGCCAGCATTCGGGATCCAGCGCTTGGCGATGGAGAGCACGAGGCTGACCACCACCGTCAAGGCGGCCGCGACGAGGGCCAGGCCAAAGGAGCGCAGTCCAAGTTCAAGCAGTTCGGCGCTGTCTTCGCCTTGGAGTTGGTCCCAGCTGAAGGCCGCCCAGACCAGGGGAAGCCCCAGGCTCAGGAGTGGTGGAGTCAGGCAGAAGAGCTGGCTCAACCAGCGTTGAGGCCCGCGCAGGCTCCAGCGCTGTTCCGGTTCACCGCCGCCGCTGATGGTCCAGCAGCGGCTCCGGCGCCGCAGGGTCCGCTCGGCGCCCACGAGTAGGCCGACGATCACCAGGGCCATCAAGGCGAGGGCGACCGCGGCTTGCGGATCTCCCTCCTGCTGCCAGCGCATCAGGATCCCGGAGGACAGGGTCGGGACACCGAGCAGTTGCACGGCCCCGAGTTCATTCACGACCTCCATGCCTGTCAGGGCAACCCCGGCTCCAATCGAGGGCAAGGCCATTGGCAGGGCGACGCGCCAAAAGCTTCCCCAGGGACCGACGCCAAGGCTGCGGCAGGCTTCGAGCTGGCGCTTGCCGCTGACCGAAAAGCTCTCCGTGGAGAGCAGAAAGACATAGCTGTAGGTGCTCAGCACCATCACCGCCAGCGTCGGCCCAAAGCCATAGACGCGCTGGCCGAAGCGACTGCCAAGGTCGATCAAGGTGGCCGCCAGCAGGTAGCTGGGCGTGGCCAGGGGCAGCAATTGGGCGATCCGCAGTAGGCGGCGTCCTGGGAATTCACAGCGGGCCGTCAGCCAGCCCGTCCCGGTTCCAAGGCCTGCGGCGAGGGCCCCCACCAGCACCACCAAGCCCAGGGTGTTGCCCACCTGGAGTGGCCCCTCATCGCCAAGGTTCAAGCTCTCGAGGCCAGCGCCACCGAGGGCAAACCAGCTCAGCCAGGCCACCGGAGCCAAGGCTGCGGCACTGACCAGCAGAACCCCGACGCTGAGCAGGCTGCGCTGCGGCAGTGGTCCCCGTGCCAATCCTTTGCCTGAGGCTGCGGCGCAAAGCCTAGGGGGCAGGCATGTAAGGAATGTCACAGCCCCAAGTGGCGAATGATGGTCCCCGCTCCGAAGGGCACCCGGCCTGGCCATAGTTCGCGGATCGCAATTGGACTTGGCCTTGTCGTTCCGTCTCTCCATTGCCCCCGAGCGTCTGGCCCTCGCCGCCCTACTGGGCGTCACGGCCGGGGCTGCGGTGCTCACTTCCTTGGCGAAGGCCAACAGCCAAGAAATCGGGGTGTACTCCGGCCGGCACTACAACACCGATAAGGCCCTCTACAAGCAGTTCACCAAGAAGACCGGGATCAAGGTGAAGTTGCTCGAGGCGAAGGATGACGCCTTGATCGAGCGAATTAAACGAGAAGGCGCCAACAGCCCGGCGGATGTCTTGGTGCTGGCCGATGCGGCTCGCCTGGACAAGGCCGCCGATGCAGGGTTGTTTCGTCCGAGCCGCTCCGCCTCCCTCAACCGGGATGTCCCCGCGAACTTGCGGGAGTCCAAGGGGCTTTGGTTTGGTCTGACCCGCCGGGTGCGCGTGGTGGTCGTGAACCCCAAGGCGGTGAACCCGAGCAGCATCCGCAGCTACGCCGACCTGGCCAGCCCGTCCTTGAAAGGGCAGCTTTGTCTGCGCAATCGCAAGAGTGTCTACAACCAATCCTTGGTGGCCGACCAGATGATCCTGCGGGGCGACAAGGCGGCCTCCGCGTGGGTGAAGGGGATGACGGCCAACGTCACCCAGCCCTTCTTCAGTTCGGATACGCCCTTGATCCGCGCGGTCGCCAATGGCCAGTGCGGCGTCGGCTTGGTCAACTCCTATTACGTGGCGCGGATGCTGGCCGGCAGCAACGGTGCCTCAGACCAGAGGTTGGCGAATCAGGTCAAGGTGCGCTTCCCGGATCCTGCCCACGTCAACATCACCGGTGCGGGGGTGGTCAAAACCGCGAAGAATCCCGAAGCGGCCCTGCGCTTGATTGAGTTCTTGGCCTCGCCCAGTGGTGGACGCGGGTATGCGGAAGCCAATAACGAGTACCCCCTGAGGGGCTTTGGCGATAACGCGGTCCTGAAGCGTTTGGGAACGTTCAAGGCCGATGGCGTCTCGGCCCAGCAGATGGGTGCCAAGAACAAGGCCGCCGTGGCCTTGATGCGGGCAGGCGGTTGGCGCTGAGGCATTGGCCAGGCAACTGGAATCGCTTGAGCCAGTCGCCCCGTGCGGCTGGCTTTTTTGATGGGGACGCACACCAAGCCGTTTGCAGTTGGCAGCTGCTATTGAGAATCGCTTGCAAAAGCGGCGGCTTCTTGTTTATCTTGCGACGCATTCGCAACTAGCCCGTTCTCGGGGGTTATGTCCTTCCGCTTTCTCCCTGATGTCCCCGCCAGTGCCGTGCGGATGCCGGTGGGTCAAACCGTCCTGCTGGATCCCGCGCGCCAGGCCGGCGGGAGCTGCATCGAGGTGCTCGAGGGGATGGCCCGGGTCTACTGCCCCTGCGAGGAGACCGAGGGGATGACCTTGGCCTTTCTGCAGCCCGGCGATCAGCTACGCACCGATCGGCTCTGCAGTGAGGGAGTGTGCGTGGAAGCGTTAACTCCGCTGGTCTTCAGCAGCGACGCTGAGGCGGTCGGTAGCAACGGCTTTGATCCCGTCAATGAGTGGACCTTGCAGCTCCTGCGCATTCGCCATCTGGGTTCGGCGGAGCAGCGCTTGCATGCCCTCTTGGGTCTGTTGGTCCATCGCCTGGGGCGCCGTTGCGGCGATTGGTGCGATCTGCCCTTCCGCCTCACCCATGACCGCCTTGGCGAGTTGATCGGCGCCACCCGGGTCACGACAACCCGGATGATCTCCAAGTTCCGTCAGGCCGAGTTGCTGGAGGCCCCTGCGGGTGAGGGCGGTTTGCGTTTGGCGCCCGCCTTGGTCGATTCGGCTCCCCTGGCGGCGGGGTTCTGATCGATGCGCTCCATGCAGGCTTCCACCAGTGCTCTCGGTTCCCTCTGCGGAGAAGCCCAGGCTTTGCGCGTGCGTCTCGTTCAGATCGAGGCGGATCAGCGGCGCTGCCAGACCCCTGCCCTCTGCAGACGCCTGCGGCGAGAGTCCGAGCAGCTCATTGCCCGCTTGGCCGAGCTGGGGCGCATCGCCAGCTGGCTGCAATCGGCGCCTGTCGTCGTCGACCGCCTGAGCTTGGCCTTGTTTCAGGAGTTGTGCGGGCGGCCCTTGCCCTGCCGCTAGGCGACCGAGGCCGGCGCGTTCTGGCCGGCGGCCAGTTCGCCGTCAATCACGAGCAACGCGGCGGGCTCGGAGTGGCTGAAGGCAATGCGATCCAGCAGGTGGGCGGCTTGGTGCTCTGCGTCGATCTGCCCCTGGACGATCGGATCGAGGAAGACCGTGGTGCGCACGTCACCACTGCGCTCGGCCATGGCATAGAGCTGATGCAAAGAGGTGGTCACCTCCGCTTCCATCTGGAAGATGCCGCGGAACACCTCCTCAACGCTGCTCCAGCTCTGGCGAGGGGCGAGAAGCGGTTCGAGGGCAACGGACTGGCCGCGGGCAATCAGGTAGTCGGCAAAGAGTCCGGCGTGGTGCTGCTCTTCGGTTGATTCCTGTTTTAAGAACGCGCTGAAGCCCCGCAGGCCGCGCTCGGCAAACCAGATCGCCAGGGCCCAATAGGTGGCGCTGGCCTGGCGCTCCATCGTCAGGTGCCCCTGCAGGGATTCGAGCAGGTCGGCCGCCATCGGTTGGGCCATGGCGCGCCCGGCGGGTCCCCGGGCGATCGCTTGGTCGCTGTCCCCGCGAACGATGGATTGGGTCATGGCTTGCCGCGCGGAGCTGGCTGCAAGCTACGGGCTCTGCAGAGGTGGTGCAATCCGGCCCTCACAAGCGCCTTGGTTTGCGCAAAAGAGAATCGATTGCAATAAGATGAATGCATTGAGATCGAATCCGATTCGCCTCTGATGGCCCAATCCATTGGTCCTGCGTCTGATCTCCCGCTGCAGCCCCTGGGCAGGGTTCAGGCCTGCGCCAAAAAGAAGGGCTGTAAACAGAAGAAGTGCTCCAAGTGGAAGGGCGGCAAGTGCCGCTGCGGCCGGGACTAGGGCCTTGCATTCCTCTGGCTCAGGGCAGCGGCGCTGGGTTCAGCCAGTGGGGCTTGGCGTTTCCAGGCTTCAGCTCCGGTGAGCAGGGCCGAGGCAACAAGTAATAAGGAGAAGCCGCGTCGTAGGTGGCGATCGCTCAGGTGCGGGGCGAGCCGTTGACCAGCCACGGCACCCACGGCTCCCCCCAGCAGTAAGGGCGTGAGCAGGGGCAGGCTCGCCTGCGGCCAGTGGCCGAGGGCCGCCAGGGCCACCAGGGCATTGACGGCGATCAGTAACAGGCTGGTGCCGCTGGCCAAGGCCATGGGCAGCCCCGCCAGCAGGACGAGGGCCGGCACGATGGCAAAGCCGCCGCCAACCCCGGCAATGCCGGTCAGCAGACCCACCAACAGGCCCTGCAGCACGAGCAGCGCGTCAGCGGCCCGGCGGGGACCTGCAGTCCCGTTGGCCTTACGCCGCAGCAGGAGCCAAGAGGCCAAGAGTGCCGCCGCCGCAAAGACGCTGAGTTGAACGTTCTCAGGAATCAGCCCTGCTTTGACCCAGCTGCCGCCGATCCAGCTGCCGCCGAGGGCTGGAAGGCCCAGGAGCAGGGCCGCTCTTGGGGCGAATTGGCCGCGGCGCAGGTAAGGCCCCAGGTTCGCCAGGGCCAGGAGCATGACGACGATGAGCGAGAGCGGAACGGCCTCCCGGGTGGGCAGGGCGGCACCGCTTACCAGCAGAGGCAGCAGAAGGATTGAGCCTCCAGCTCCGAGGACGGAGAGCAAAAAGCCGATCAGGCAGCCACCCAGTCCCAGCAGCAGGCTGATCACAG